>JBCCJR010000131.1:0-12587 GCA_039045805.1 Cyanobacteria bacterium P01_C01_bin.118 | reverse complement strand
TTTTACGGCTCTGAATGGACAGAAGAGTATATCCATGGCTTTTTGTTTGACCTAGAACGCCATTTGCAGCTGGCTTAATAGCGTTAGCTGGGAACATCTTTGCCAGTGGTCTAAATAACAATTCTCCAGAGGACGATTTTCCTTTGATTAGTATTCTATGAGGTTTAAAGATTGGAGTTAGGGCGGGCGGTATTGCTTCAAAGACGCAAGCACTAAAGCTTTTACCTAGAGAGGCACCATTAACTCTTAACCACTCACTGAAACTTAGACTTGATGAAGTGCTTAACTATCTGGTTTCGCTAGTTTTTGTTGACAGACAACTGGGAACATGTATGGGCCGACTTGAGTGAAGAGTTTAAGCCGTTGTACGTCTCAGTATGTCAAATTAGCTTATTATTGAGTGATTTGTCTGTTATCAACTCCCCATAACCCTTATAATTTGTAATATACTGCGACCCCATCGCAGTATATAAAGTAGACTGATGGCTTTTAGCAGACAGGCTTACAGCCATTCTTTACAGACTGTCAATAATTATCTGTTTCATAGGGTAAAGTTTCTTTAACTTTCTTAGATTCGTGCCTTATTCGCTTTAATCTTCAGATTGGGGAGAGCGAAGTTTGCTGAGATAATTAGATGGCTTTTGTGAAAGTTGTTTGGATTTGTCTGCATTCGCCGATCTATTTTTAAACTGTTTTTTTTAATGCAGTTGCTTGACGGGTTCTCGTCCCCATTTTTTTTGGAAACTTACTTCGACGAATCAAATTTAGGAGAGTCAATCTATGTTTGATGCGTTTGCTAAGGTCGTCTCCCAGGCTGATGCAAGAGGCGAATATCTCAGCAGTGCTCAATTGGACGCCTTGTCCTCAATGGTTGCTGATAGCAACAAGCGTATGGATACAGTGAATCGTATCACTAGCAATGCGTCCGCTATTGTAACCAACGCCGCTCGTTCTTTGTTTGCCGAGCAGCCTTCCCTGATTGCCCCTGGTGGTAACGCTTACACTAGCCGCCGTAACGCTGCTTGTTTGCGCGATATGGAAATCATCTTGCGCTATGTGACCTATGCCATCTTTACTGGCGACGCTAGTGTTCTTGATGATCGCTGTCTGAATGGTCTACGTGAGACTTACGTTGCTCTAGGTACTCCCGGTGCTTCGGTCGCTGTAGGCGTTGAGAAAATGAAGGAAGCTGCCATTGCAATCGCCAATGATTCCAACGGTATTACTCCTGGTAACTGCAGTAGCCTGATGGCTGAAGTTGCTGGTTACTTTGATCGTGCAGCGGCAGCTGTTTCTTAAGTAAAGCTTTAACTCGTTTTTAGCGAGTTTGGTTTTTGACAGGAAAAGAGAGTTCTCTAGCCGCCTCCTTACTTTTTCTGCAAGTCTATTTAAAACTTTGGGAGATATCTCAAGCAATGAAAACCCCTCTGACTGAAGCAGTATCGGCTGCTGATTCACAAGGCCGTTTCCTCAGTTCCACCGAAATTCAGTCTGCATTTGGTCGTTTCCAGCGTGCTGCTGCTTGTATGGAAGCTGCACGTGGTCTAACTGCCAAGGCTGACAGTCTGTGTTCTGGTGCAGCAAACGCCGTTTACAGCAAGTTTCCTTACACTACTACTACTCCTGGTCCTACCTATGCGTCTGATCAGGTTGGTAAAGACAAGTGTGTTCGTGACGTTGGTTACTACCTGCGTATGGTTACCTATTGCTTGGTAACTGGTGGTACTGGTCCTATGGATGAGTATCTGGTAGCTGGTTTAGATGAGATCAATCGTGCTTACGAATTGTCTCCTAGCTGGTATATCGAAGCACTGAAGTATATCAAGGCAAGCCATGGTTTAAGTGGTCAGGCGGCTACTGAAGCTAACGCATATCTTGATTATGCTATCAACGCCCTAAGCTAGTAGTTGAATCTATAGCCTGTGGCTAGATGCTGCACTGGTTAAGTTTCAATTATTGCCCAGAGGTATTTGCGATCGCCTATGAGCGTTTGCTATTACCTCTGGGTTTGTTGTTTTCACAGGTTTCAGATTTGAGGTGATGTGTGAGCGGAGTTCCCCATAATCCAGACGGTCAACCTTTAACGGTTGATCAGGCGTTGATAAATATTAATCAAACCGCTGATCCAGGGTTGCGTTACTATGCTGCCTGGTGGTTGGGTAAGATGCGTATTTGCCAGCCAGAGGCCATCAATGCGCTGCTGGTGGCCCTAGGGGATAAAACTGATCGCTCACCAGATGGTGGCTACCCTCTACGGCGCAATGCAGTCACAGCTTTGGGGAAAATTGGTCAAGCTGACGCCAGAGTTGTGCCTGCCATAATAGATTGTCTCCGGTGCGATGACTATTATGTGCGGGAAAAGGCGGCTCAGTCCCTTGAGATTTTAGACAACTCAGTTGCTGTCTCCCCTCTGGTTGAGTTACTTGCGGGGGGCGTCGAGAAAGCGGTTCAGGCTCCTGGAAAGCCTCATCTCGTGCAACCCTACAATGCTATTTTGGAAGCCTTGGGCACCCTGGGCGATCGCCAGTTAGCCGACACTATTGCTCCATTTTTGACTCACGATGTGCCCCAGGTGCGTAACGCTGCTGCGCGGGCCATGTACCAAATTACCGGCGAGTCGCAGTATGCTCAGCGATTGGTTAAGGTGCTTAGGGATGATCAGCTACAGCTGCGGCGGGCTGCTCTGATGGACTTAGGAGCGATGGGCTATTTGCCTGGGGCCGATGCGATCGCAAACACTCTGGCAGAAAACAGCATGAAACTGATCGCTCTGAAGGGTGTTCTAGAACATCAGCTAAATCAACCGCTCGATAGCTCAACAACAAATTCAACACTTTCTGAAGAGAGTCTACGAGTCATGGCTTTAATGGATGGTTTACTGTGATGACTCCCCCTGTGAAAACTTTTGAAATTTGCTTACAGGCTGTTAATGATGCTGACTCTGCCCAAAGTTTACTGGATGCAGTAGAAGATTTAGCTGATTTAACGGATGAACGTGCCATTCCCGCCTTGATCCAGGTGTTAGGGTTTAACAATCCCGGAGCAGCGGTAGCAGCGGTGGAAGGTCTGATTCAAATTGGTATTCCTGCTGTATCTCCCCTTTTAGATAAACTAGACGGCTACAACTACGGTGCCAGAGCCTGGGCCATTCGTGCCTTGGCCGGCATCGGCGATCCGAGGGGACTCTCTCTGCTGCTAGATGCAGCCGCCAACGATTTTTCCCTAAGCGTAAGGCGGGCAGCAGCCCGTGGATTAGGCACGATTCGCTGGGCTAATATGCCAGCTCTAGAACGCCAAAAGACCCAAAAGCAAGCTCAGGAGATTCTTCTTCTGGCTGTTCAAGAAGATGCGGAATGGGTTGTTCGTTACGCTGCCGTAGTCGGATTAGAGGCCTTAGCCTTAGTATTCCCGGATGCTACAACCATCAATGAATGCCTGGAGCATGTGAAGCACCATGATGAGACTCTGGTAGTCCAGGCTAGAGCCCAATGGGCCTTAGAAAAAGTTGCTAAATAATACGAAATCCAAATTCGTTAAATCTGATTCAAAATGGATAATCTTGTTGGGGTTGTGCCTTGTGCCAGCCCTGGCATATCGGGTGGGAACAGGGCACAACCCTTACCATTGGAATTTAATGCATTTAGATAATCCCTAGAACCTTCTGAATCAGGATAGTCCCGTCAGTGACCGGCTGAACCTTAGCAGGGTTGGCATAGGAGAGGCGCTTTTCCAATCTAGGCTTATTAGAAACTGCTTGAGAGACTGTAGAAGCATTATCTAACAGGTCAAACATGTTGACATATCCCACTAGCCTCTGACCAGTTTGCGTTTGATAACCACGGGGATAGGGCACCGTATCCTCACCAAAGGCTGACATATACTCGTTGCTATCGATATAAGCATCAATATCGGCGTCATAGCCTTGAGCATCAATGATGCTACTGTGATAAACAGCTTCTTCATAGCTCTCAGGTGCCCGTCCCAACAAATGCTTGAAGTTCAGCTCGTGGCAACGATAGCGGGGAGAGCTGTTGATAAAGCGAGACTTATAAAGATCTGACTTAGCAACTACACGAACAAAATTGCGGACGCTTAAATCACCATTTCTCAACTGTGATTCAGCGGATACCAAACGCTCACTTTCCATCACATGGGCATTGCCCAGAACCTGTCTGTAAACGGCTCTAATCACCAGAGCAACATCTTCTTCAGAACCACCAGGGACAAACTTAACTGGATCGGTATGGTCTAGCGTGTTGTAAGCGTTTTGTGAAATGGCGGCACGCTCAGTGAAATTCAGAGCAGTGGTTGCATCCAAACCAAAAGCATAGTCAGGGGTGACCGTAGGCGGTACAAATTTAACCGTTGGTTTAATAGCAGCTGGAAGCGTTTGCTCAGAAATCTCAGGAATACTACTAGAACCATTGGTCAGTAGGGACTGATCTACAGATGCAGCACCATACTGACTAAAGGCTTTATCACTGCTAGAGGAGCCGCGCAATAGCTGGAAGGAATGGGTATAGCTTGCCATCCCTTTGCCCGTTTGAGTTTGATAACCTCGGAAGTAAGGAACAATATTGGCACCAAAAGCTTGGAAATACTCGTCGCTGTCGAGATAAGCGTCAATCTCGGCAGCAAAGCCTTGCTCAGCCAAAATCTGAATATGCTCAGCGATTTCTGCAGAGCTATCAGGAGCGCGACCCAGCAGGTGCTTAAAATTGAGTTCGACCGTCTTAAGGTTAGTGCAGCTTTCGAAAAACAAGGTGCGATACCTGTCTGACTTGGCCAGGGCTCGCACAAAGTCCAGCACAGTAATATCGCCATTACGCAGCTGAGATTCGGCAACGGGGAAGCGCTCGCTCTCCATCAGGTGAGCATTGCCAAATACCTGCTTATAGGCAGCCTCGATTACCAGATCAGCGTTACCAGTAGTAGCACTAGCCACGAGTTCAACTGGCGACGTTTCAACAAATGGTTGGGTGTAGGCGGTGGTGATTCCTGGTGAACCTGCATCCAGCTTCGAAACAATTACTTCTGCCCCAAGGATTAGAGCCAAGTTAAACCCCTTGGGATTGAAGACGTTTTCTTTCTTAAGCTGAAAGTCCTTGATTAGGGCTGTTTGTAGTTGCGATCGCTGACTAGCTGTAATTGACTCAGAAACCGAACGGTCGCTGCTGGGACCTTTCACCAATTCAAAAATACGATTGTAGCCAGCCACATTTTTGCCCGTCTGAGTGGCATAGCTGACATAGTATGGAACGGTATCCGTGCCAAAGTTAGCATCGTATTCGGGGCTGTCGATGTAGGAGTCAAGGTCAGCTTCCAAACCGCCCTCAGTCAGAATGGCAAGATGCGTAGACACTTCTTTGAAGTTGTCAGGGGCACGACCCAAGAGATGCTTAAAGTTTAGTTCAATCGCTCTGACATTAGAGCAACTCTCAAAGAACAGAGAACGATAGGCATCTGACTTAGTCAGGGCCCGAATAAACTCTTTAACGGACAAAGCACCATCTTTGAACTTGGACTCAGCCGTCAGCATCCGCTGGCTTTCCATCAGGTGGACATTACCAAACACCTGCTTGTAAGCGGCTCGGATAACAATTTCAATATCCTCAGCCGACGCACCAGCATACAGTTTGACCGGCTGGCTTTGCCTAGCGGCGGGAAATGTGGAAGCGGCTTCCCGTGCTTTGTACTGTTGTAGCCACTCACTGGGCGTCGCAGGAGTAGCGAAAAATGCAGGGGACTTGTACTTAGGAATATAGTCTTCCTTAGTTAAGGGATTTTCTGGCTGCTTGTATTCCTGTTCAGGAATTACTGGTGTGGAGATGGGTAGCGTTGCCAAAGCCTTAATCTCAGTGGGTTTGCCACTTAGTAAACCAGCTTGAACTTGAGGCGTGGTGCTGCTCTCAATGGACTTATCACTACTTGACGCCCCCTTAACCAGCTGGGAGGAATGGGTAAATCCAGACACCGATTTACCTGTCTGGGTTAGATGTCCACGATAGTAAGGAACCAGGTCTGTACCAAAGGTTTCAAAATACTCGTCACTATCTAAATAAGAATCAATCTCTGCATCAAAACCGCCGTCGGCCAAAATCTGGATATGCTTAGAGATTTCGGCATTATTTTCAGGAGAACGGCCTAGTAAATGCTTAAAGTTTAGTTCGATCGCTCTCAGATTAGGGCAGTTTTCAAAAAATACAGCGCGATAGCGATCTGACTTGGCCAGCTGACGAACAAATTCTAATACTGTAATCTCACCTCTACGCAGTTGCGACTCTGCCACTACAGCCCGCTCGCTTTCCATTAAATGGGCGTTACCAAATACTTGTTTATAGGCAGCCCGAATGACCACATCCAAGTCTGTAACGGAGTTGGTACTAACCAGCTCTACAGGCTCAGTGCCAGAAAAAGAAGTGATGTAGTTTTGCTGAACATCAAAGTCAGCCGTAGGAGGAGTTGCCGCTTTAGCTGCGACCGCCGCTTTGCTTTTCTTTAGAGCCGTGGCTAAATCAAAACCTTCAGGATTAAATTTCCTTCTGTTAGCCTTTATTGCTGCAGGACGAAACAAAGTGTTGTTAATCATGGATTTGGCAATACCTTCCTCTATGTGAAAACCTTGATACACTCCACCGTCTAGAACGGCAACGCTTTGATTTAGCAAACTTAGACTGTTTATGAGAGCGATGCATAAACGGCTTTAAGTTTCTTAGAACCTGTGTAGAGCCTATCTACACTGTAATGAATCGTGAAAACTAGCGCCCAGTAAAAGTTTCAGATAATAGTGACATATCTGAGTGTGCCAGAAAATTGGAACCAGGTGTAAAGAGTTGTAATAACTTGAAAAGCTAATTTTATTTATTGCAAATAGTCATCTTTTGTGATCCCAAAAAATGAGGTTCATTTGCTGAGCTGCTATGGCTGAGCCTGAGCGTAGTAATGTAAGAATATTGCGTTTTTAAGATGGTTTAACGGCACTTCTACCCGCGTCCCTTCAAACGCAATCCAAAAATAGAAAAAGGGCAGTAGAGACTTTAGTCTCTACTGCCCTTTTATCCCAAAGAAGACAAATTACTGTCTAAAAAAAGTTTCTGTGTGGTTCAATCATCCTTAAACGGCAACAGGAGACAAGTAACCAAGCTCTTCTAGCTTAGTCATTACCTTATTTACGGACTCTTCGAGGGTCTCTTCTGCAGTCTTGCAGTCAACTTCAGGGTTGAGGGGTGCCTCATAGGGGTCGCTAATACCAGTGAAGTTCTTGATTTCACCGGAACGCGCTCTCTTATAAAGACCCTTAACGTCACGCTGTTCACAGACCTCAACGGGCGTGTTAGCAAACACTTCAACAAAATCACCAACGCGCTGACGTACCTGATCGCGTACATCCCGATAAGGGGAAATTGCGGACACCAATACAATCACACCGTTACGGGTAAGCAGGTGAGAAACAAAGCCGATGCGGCGAACGTTTTCGTCGCGGTCTTCCTTGCTAAACCCTAAGCCCTTTGTCAAGTTAGTGCGGACAATATCACCATCTAAGACTTCAAGTTTGGCACCAGCTGCTCGTAATTTTTTCTCTACAGCCTGACTAATAGTGGTTTTACCAGAACCGCTCAACCCAGTAAACCAGACGGTTACGCCACGATGTTGCATATAAAGATACTCCTAAAAACTATAATTTCAACGTTGCCTATACCGACACAGCAGTCCTACACGTTACCGATCTTAACAAATGGATAACACAAGTAACCTGCAGGGGGCCGCCATACACTGAAAATTTATGGTAAGCGACCATTTTAAGATGCCCGCCATTGTTAACAGATTTTGGGCCAACCGTGTCAATAAATACCCTAAACCTTTAATCAAAGACCATAGAGCAACATTGCGAGAGGGGGGGTGACAATGGCCAGCAATAGGCTAAGCGGGCCTCCCACTCTGACAAAATCTAAGAATCGGTAGCCACCGGCAGTGTAGACCATCGTATTTGTTTGGTAGCCAATGGGAGTCATAAAGCTATTGGACGCAGCAAAGGTAATGACAAACATGACCGTAAAGGCGTTTAGTCCTAACTCGTTAGCGACCCTCAACCCTACCGGTAGAAGTAGAATCACGGCTGCACTATTTGACAGAATGCTAGAAAGCACCGTTGTCAGCACATACAGCGCGCTTAGCAACCCATATCCCGATAGACGCCCACCAACCAAAATAAGTTGCTGAGCCAGCCATGCGGTTGCTCCAGAACTTTCCATGGCCGTTCCCAACGGGATTAAACAGGCCAGTAGAAAAATGACGTCCCAACGTACGGCTTGATAGAGTTCTCCAGGCTTGAGACAGCCGGTCAGGATCATTAGCATCACGCCGGCCAGGGATGAGACCAAAATATTGATGGGGGTGAAGGCTGCGATCGCAACCACACCAACACCAATACCCATGGCGATATTCGACCGGTCAGTCCGGAGACTTTCCAGTTCCCGCTGTTCTAGAACCAATAGATCACGGCTGGTTTGCAAACCCAGCAAACTTTGTTTCGGTCCCTGCACCAGCAGCAGGTCACCAAACTTGAGACGGACTTTACCCATGCGTTCACGGACCAAATCCTGCCCGCGTCGAATCGCCAATACGGTGACGTTATAGCGCTGACGAAATCGCAGTTCCTTGAGGTTGGAGCCGACCAACGTGGAGTTAGCAATGACCAATACCTCAGCCACCCCCTCCTGGCCTGAGCTTAAGTCTGCCTGCCAGGACTTTTGCCCAAACTGAACATCCGGCAAAATTTCAATGCCTTCGCCATCTCGAATTTTGAGTAAATCCTGACGTCCACCCCGCACTAGCAAAATATCCCCTGCACATAGAGACTTATCCCCTAGCGGCTGAGGGAAATGGTTGCCATTGCGAATAATTTCCAGCACGTCCATGTCAAACCGCCGCTGCAGCTGGCTAGCTTGTAACGTTTGGCCCACAAGGCTCGACCGTGGAGTGACCACCACTTCGCTGACATATTCTTTTAAGCCATATTCCTGACTGAGGCTATCCCCCGGTGCATCGCGATTGGGGAGTAGAGCGGGGGCAATAAAGGTGAGATAGAGCAGCCCCACCACAAAAATCACCGCGCCCAGCTCGACAAATTGAAACAGTGAAAAATCACCATAGCCCATCTTTTCTGATAGGCCACTGGCCAAGACGCTGGTGGACGTCCCCACCACCGTCAACATTCCCCCCAAAATGGTGGCAAAGGAGAGGGGCATCAGCAGTTTAGAGGGCGATAAACGGTGCTGCTGGCAAAAATCTTCAATAATGGGCAAAAAGACCGATACCACCGCTGTGTTATTGATCAAGCCAGAAATGGGTCCCACAATCAGTCCCAGGGCAAAAATCTGACGACGGCAGGTTTTTCCACCCCACTTGATCAACCAGTTACTGGCCTGTTGTAATGCTCCTGTACGAGCAATGCCCGCGCTCAGGACAAACATAGCCATGACCGTGATGGTGGCTGAGTTACTAAAGCCTGCAATTCCTTCTTGGGGGGTGACTAGCCCCAGCACCATTAGCGCCACCATCACCGCAAACGCCGTAATATCGGCCGGTAGCCACTCTACTACAAACAAAATCAGGGCAACGGCAGTTACCCCAAGGGTCATAAGAATTTCAATATCAATAGTCATATATCGCTGACCAATAAATATGGCATTGCTCCCATGGCTGGGGAAATAACCCCAAACACCTCAATAGAACTCCTATGGGATAGGCACTGATGCATCAGCGCATTTGCCATAGGTAGCCTGAGAATAAAAAGTTACCTGAGCTATAAGAAATCCAAGATAGATTACAAATTTCCCCATAAATTAGAGCATCTACATCCCCTTTTGCCTGATGACATAACGGGATTTATCTGACCTAAACAATTGGGATATTAATCATAAGAACGGGCAAAAACTGCTTCATAGGAGACAAGTGACTGCCGAGCAGAGTTTGGTCATCAATGATTAAACCATTGACCATCCAAATACCCCCGATGCATCGGGAGACTGTCTCTGCATCAGATTAACGTAATGCAGCGGCAGTCGGCCAAGAATCAATCGTTGATTTCAACGATGTACTACTAGAGTTGACCAAACATCCAGACGATGTTCGTAAGTAAATGAACTATGCTCGACATTACTTACATCGGTTATGAAGACTGATCCGCTTGAAACGTTCCTAATTGGAAGTCGGAAGTCGGACATTCCGACTTCCGAACTTAAAAACGCTAGGGAAACCGTCCTGCTTTATATTTGGTAGTGCCTCTAGATATCTGGCTGTAGGCTTTTGATACCGGTTAAAATTCCGCTTTGTCGTTGGCGTCGTTCGGTTATTAGTTTGGGCCTCAGATATAGGTTCTCTAGCAACACGGCTCCCCCTGCGATCCAGGGCGGTACGATCAGCGCGCCGATGATGCCCAGTACTTGGGCTCCCCCCAGCACTGCTAGCAGCTGATAGAGCGGGTGTACGCCCACCGAAGTACCCACCAGTAGTGGGTCAAGAATGTAGGTTTCCAGGTTTTGGGCCACCACGTACAGCAGCAGCACCCATAAAAAGGTCCATCCTCCCTGGGGAATCGCCACCAGCAATGCTGGAACCGCGCCTAAAATTGGGCCTAAAAAGGGAATCAGATTGGTCACCCCTGCGATCGCACCCAGCCCCACCGCCAGATCCTTTAACCCCAGCAAACTCAGCCCTACGCCAGTGGCCACCGACAGCAGAGCCGACACTACAATTCGTCCTCGCAAATAGCCCCCGATTCGCTGTCCCATGGGGGGAGCCTGGGCCAGCAGCCGCTCATCCCACGGGCTAGGCAGCAGCCGAGTCAAATTTTTTACCAGGGTGCGACTATCGGCCACCATATATCCGGACACAAATAGCGCCAGCACCAAACTGAGCACCCCACCCAAAATGCCGGCAGTTACCCCATAGGAACGCACCAACAGCTGCTGACTGGATTTAATCGTCCAGCTAACCAGACCCTGCACATCAATTAGTTGAGTAAATAATTCATTTCTGGCAAATTCAGGGCGAGTGTCCGTAAACGCCGTTAGCCAGGCATCGGCCTCATTAAGTAGCCCACGAATTGAAACAGGTACCCGCCGTAGCAATCGCTCCAGCTGTTCAAACACCGTTGGGCCAATCAGCACACCCAGCAATACTAGGGCACTAATCAAGGTGAGATAGACCAAAATCACCCCTAGCCACCGGGGCACACGATATTGCTCTGCCCAGTCCACCACCGGGGCAATAGAACAAGCCAACACGACTGCCACCATCACCAGCAGCAATAAACTCTTGAGCTGCCACAGCAATACCAGCAATGGCACTGCCGCTATTAATACGAGCAAGCTGGTAATAGATATGGTCAACCGTGGTGATGCATCATGCACCGGTTCGGTTCGGGAATTTTGAGCCATAAAGTGGCAAGAGGATTTGCTTTAACTTAGTCTACTGACCTTTACGGTAGGGGACCAGCAATTGTCCATAAGTGCCCCCCCTTAAAGCGTATAGGTAAACCCCTCCACCAATACCCCCGGTACTCGACTGTCTCCCAGACCACGACGGTCATAGGTATCAATTTCGGGAATTGTTTCTTGGCAGTTAGTTAGCTCCATCAGGCCATCCCCAAAACAGTGATAGAGGCTCTCATCGAACCGTAGGTTTTCAATGGGAGCAACGATTTCACCATTTTCTACCCAGAAGCAGGCATAGCGGGTCATACCGGTGACTCGACCATTGGGATGATCGCTCCAGTTTAAATAGTGCAGGTTGGACAAATACAGCCCCCGGTCTAACTGCGACAGGATCTGGTCAACGGCCAGGGCTCCCGGTAAAATCTCGGGAGCCCGCAGGGATTCCCCCCGACTGGCATAGTTGGACGGGGTTTTATATTCTTTGGCACTGCGAGAACTGACCAGGCTATTGACCAGTTTGCCCTGCTGGATGATGGGGAGCTGCAGGGGGGCGACCTCACCGTAGCCATTAAAACGGGGCATGTTGGCCTGGGCAAAATTCTCACGAAGGGTAAATTTGGCTGATAGCTGGCGCTGGCCCTGACGCAGTAAACCAAAGGCGCTGTTGCCCTGCTGCAGGTCTGCTTCGCCCACACCGCCCCAGGAAAACATGTGGAGCAGTTCAGCCACGGCTGCAGGGGCTAGATAGGTGCGATACTGACCCCGTTCAATGGTTTTGGCCGGGCGCGCCAGCAAGGTGAGTTGATGTTTGGCCTGGTTGATTTTGTCTAAAAACTGAGTCTGCTGCCATTGGGCACCGGCAAATGTACCCTTTACGGCCCGGTTCTGGCGATCAAATAGCGAAAAATCCAGGCTATAGCTGGTGCTCTCAAACCAGTGACGCTGACCGGCGGAGTCGGCATAGCCTCGGAAGATCAGACCGCCTGTATAGATGCCAGTAAAATCCAGGGATTGAACCGGGGATAGTAGGATGGCTGCGATCTCATCGGCTTTGAGCAGCTCCCCGTGGTTAACCGTGTGACTTGTGGCCGACCCCGTGGGCAATACCAAAAATGGATCCACCGGCAGCTGGGGCACCATTCTCTGTAA
>JBCCJR010000130.1:0-12688 GCA_039045805.1 Cyanobacteria bacterium P01_C01_bin.118 | reverse complement strand
TTGGGTCGTTGTTGATGGGTAATTCCTACAAATAGGGCCAAACTAAAACATAACAAAGCTGTTGCTATCAACAAGCTGTAATAGCTTAATAAAAAGGTGACCGATACAGAAGCGTATAGGGTAGACCAAATGTGGAGTGGTACCACCGATAAGACAATCAAGTAGGGTAAAATTGGCACCCCCAACAGTTTGCCAATCAAGATCTCTCTGGCGGGGCGGGGGCTCAAACGAATAAAGTTGAAGGTGCCACGCTTTTCTTCTTGAGCGAGGTCATTGACCAGATAGTAGCCGCCAACAACAAACAAAAAATAGGGCAGTGTCCAAGTAAATGTCTGAAAGATATTCTGGGCAATAATGTCAACACTATCCCCATGGATGGTGGTTTGAAACAGAATGAGCAACACTTGAAACAGTAGAGATGTGCCCAGGGTGGCGATCACACTACGGGGTTTGAGATGTCCTCGACATTCTCTTAAAAACTGAGGATTCCAGTTGCCAACTTGATTGATCCAACCTGTACTCATGCTGTATTTATCCAAATTTCTATGCAGTACGCTGGTAGCCTGAGCGAATAAAAATGTCTTCTAACGTTTCTTGAATACGATGGAATTCGCTAATGGTAAAGCCTGCGGTGATGAGCTGATGCAACAGATTGGCCGCCGCTTGCTGATCGCCCGTAAACTGAATTTCGAGACTATGGTGGTCGATGGGCTGTACAGTGATGTTGCGATCGCAAAAATACTGTTCCAGTCCCTCAACATTATCAACAACAGAGATAGCAATTTGCTGAGTTTCTGGCTGGTATAAGGTTTTTAACTGACCGCTTTCCACTAAACGTCCCTGCTCCATGATGCCAATGGCAGTGCAAAAGTCTTCTAAGTCGCTCAGAATATGGGACGAAATGAGAATGGTAATACCCTGCTTTTGCAGAGCCTTGATGGTCTGGCGGTACTCAATTCGGGCAATGGGGTCCAGACCGGATACCGGTTCATCCAGAAGCAGTAATGTGGGTTGGTGGAGCACAGTTCTCGCTAAACTTAGCCGTTGTCTCATCCCACGCGAGAGGGTATTGATCATGGCGTGACGTTTGTTGTCCAGGGTGACCAGGCCCAATACTTCGGTGATGCGCTGCTGGAGAGCATTTCCCTCCAGGTTGTAGAGGCGGCCAAAGTAGTCCAGGTAGCCATCCACGGTGAGATCCTCATAAAGGGGAAAATCATCGGGTAAGAGACCTAACTGTCGTTTGATTTGGGTATTGGGCTGACCTCGTTTGAGCTGCAGTCCACCAATAAAGATATCGCCAATGGTGGGTTCTTCGGCTGTGGCCAGCAAACGAATCAGGGTGGTTTTACCGGCCCCGTTAGGACCAATCAAACCGTAGACGTCTCCGCTATAAATCTTTAGGCTTACCGAATCAACAGCAATATGGCTGTCAAATTGTTTAGTCAACTCTTGCGTTTCTACGACAAGGGTCCGGTTTTCAGACACAGTTTGGGTCATACTGCCGTGGATACCTTAATTTAGGAACTCAAAGGATGGGTAGTGGGTGAACCGCGACGGCTTGTCTAAACCACACCTTCTATGGGTTCAATTTCGCATATTACAAGCTGTGATTGTTGCTCCCTGGAATAAACCGAGCGATCGTCATTGTTATTACCTGTCCCCGTATGGCTAAGGCTACCCCAGGGCTCGGCAATACCAAAGATAATACCGTCCAATTATTCTGGAAATCCCTGGTTATCTGGATCAATGGTGGGAACTGTGTCAGAAAACTCCTGGGGAGCAGGGGCTGACTCCAGGGGTTGCTGAGCCGATTGAAGCTCGGCCTGCCAGGCTTGAATATTGTTCTGGGCTCTGGTGTAGGCTTCTGCCTGGGAGGGAATTTGCTCAGCCAGGCGGATGGCGCTGTCTAAACTACTGCGGGATTCGCTTTCGGCCAAACTGAGCAGGTCCCAGCTCCAGCGGTTGATTTGTTGCAGTGCATTGGGATATTGAGCGCTGCCAGACGATACTTGATTGGCGGTGGCAATGGCGCTGGCTAAGTCGGTGGCGTTACCCGACCGGGCCCGACTGTTGGCATCCCGCATTAGGGTGCGATTTCTGGCTTGGGTACGCCAGCTGTCTAGGTCATTTTGTACTTCATTGTATAGAGAGCGATCTGGGGCAATGCGTGAAGCGATTGCGATCGCACCTGCCAGATCGCCTGTTGCCGCTAACCGACGAGCTTCATCCACCAGGGGGCGATCTTCAATCGCTTCAATCCGCGCTTGCCAGTTAGAAATCCGCTTTTGCGCATCGTCCCCTAGGGCGCGGTCAGGATTAATTCTGCGGGCCTCTTGAATAGCCTGTCTTAGAGCATCTGGAGTCCCCAGTCCTGCTAGCTGGTCAGCCCGGACTAAAATAGGCTGGTCCTCATTGGTTTGGATGCGGGATTCCCACTGGTCAATTTGATCTGATACCTCATCCCAGCGGGGATTGGTGGTGCTGACCTGTCTGGCTTGAAAGATGGCTGAGCGCAGGTCGTTTACATTGCCCTGGGCGGCAATCTGACGAGCTGTATCCAACTGGGCCAGGGCCTTAATTTCATCGCGCCATCGACCGATCAAGGTTTGAGCCCGATCATAGAGGGGGCGATCTTTCCCCATACTTTGTAAGCGGTTAATGGCAGAGTCTAACCCCAGAGCGTCGCCACTCCAGGCCCGTCGGTAGGCCTCTGTAAACACCTGAAAATCGGCAATTTCTTGATCAAATCCCTGGTCTCGGGGGATCGTGGCCAAAATCTCCTCAGCCTGGGACAGCTCCTGGCGGGCAAGGGCATTTTCAGCGACGAGCAGCATGTCCTTAGCCGCTGTCTTTTTGAGGTCCTGGGCGTCTTTGAATAAAACGCTTTCAGGTTTGATCGAGGCCAGCAATTTGATTGCTTCTTTAAAGCTTTTAACGGTACCGCGATTGATCAGCCGTTTGACCTTACCGATTTTGCGACTATCTTCGCGGGCCAGACCGATAAGCTTGGTTAGTTCGTTGTACTTAGTTTTAGACCAGTAGTCGTTATTAACATCTAGCAGTCGGACAGATAGGCCAAAGGCATCTTTAAAGTTGCCGTTTACTAGCTTCTTTTTAGCCGCTTCAAAGATTTCTGAGCCTTCTGTCCACACCCGTCGCCAGCGGTTAATCCGGGTTTCTACCTGGTCAGCGACGGTGGTGTTAGCGGGAATTTTTTTGGCAGTTGCGATCGCTTCGTCAAATTCACCGCGATGAAATTGCTCGTCCGCTAGCTCCAGGATCTCCCTAGACCAGACCTCCACCTTGGCATTGATCTCAGCCCGTAGCGGATGGTCATCCGGCAGTTTTTCTACCAGATCAATGGCTTCTAACAAAAAGTCAACGCTGCCCTGTCCGGCATAGGACTCAGCACACTGTAGCCGCATTGCCGCTGATGCCGTCGGCCAAAAAATCGCCCGGCAGTTGGGCAAGTTGGGCATCCTAAACAAGCTAGTCACCGCAAAGGCCAGGGTGCCCGTCAAAATAGCCAACGTGGTCAGTAATAAAAACTGCCAGCTCCCCAGCCACCGAAACAGGGCCAGCCCCTTTAAGCCAGATTGTGCAGGCAGTTCCTCTGATACAGCTGACGCCACATCCCCCGTAACGCCTGCATAGGAAGGCGAAGGCGTCGCAGGACTTTGCCTCTGAGCCGAGTTCTGAGGGCGGCTACGGGGCACTGATACAGGCTTAGAGTGACGAGGATTGCGTTTGGGGCTCATAAACTTATCAGCCAGAGAAAAATTTGTGCTGAATCTGGAGCTACTTTAGCGCAATGCATCAATAGTGAATACAGCTATTTAGCTAAAGTAAGTTAAGACCTTTAATGCTTTCGATAGCGAATAGTCAGAATTATTCAATCTATAGAAGTCACTTAGTAAGCATGATCATGATTTGATGTACAGAGTTTCCACAGCGATCGCTACAAGTCATAAATAACAGCGGCAGCGCAGCTGCTAGAGCATGCAGTTGTTTGCTACGTGTCAGCAAATCAGAGCTACATTCACAGATAGCTATCAACTATCTGAGTCCTGTAAGCGTGACTGTCCATGTCTAGAAAAATTCCTTCAACTCAGCCAATACGTCCGGAACAAATGGATTTTCGCCTTTTTTTAGGGTTTCCACCCAGTCTGAGGCATTGCCAAAGGCACTATTAAGATAGTCCGCGTAGTTATCTGGATCGTCTTCGTTATAAATCTTGAGAAAAAACTCCCAGTCTGCCAAAGCTCCCTCCATATTTCCGGTTTGTGCTCTAGCTATACCTCGAAACGCTCTTGCTATGTGTTTTTCAAAATCTGGAGTAATCACTACCGCCTGATTGCAAAACCCTAATACTTTTTCTGTATGACCATACAAGCTACCTTTAAAGCAAAAGATAGCGTACTCAACATAGGTCATCAAATCCGGGGCAAGGTCATTTATCTTTGATTGGAGTTTAATTGCTTCTGAGAATTCTTCTTCTTCTTCTCCTTGCCATATCAGGTTTTTAAATTTTTCTAAGAGCAACAATGCCATGACTTGATTTGCATGTGAGTCTGCTGCTGTCCTTAAACTGTCAGGAGATAACTCCAGAGCTTGTTCGAATTTTTGAATGGCTGCCGACATATCGTCTGCTGCAACCAGGTCTTCTCCCTCTTTAACTAATGCCTCAGCAGCCAGCTTATTAGCCCGTGATTCTGACTCAAAATTTAGCCTGGGGTCCATGGGATCTAATTTTAGGGCCTGATTAAATTTAGACATTGCCTCCTTAACCTGACCTTTGGCGGCTAGTTCTTTCGATTGTTCAATCAGACTCGCTTTTTTGGCTTTCTCTCTTGGAGTTAGCCCAAATTTTTGCCATTGATCGGCTTTATGAAACGCTTTAAGTGCTGCCTTTTCATTTCCCTCAGCCAGCAAGCTATCTCCTAATCTTTCCCAGGCTGGAGCCGCTGCTGTTTTAATTGCATCAGTCTGACAAATTTTCAACTTTTCCAACTCTTTGGGGTGAGTTACCAAATAAGCCTGAACCCGTCTACAGGCTCGATCAGTTAATGTCTTTAGGTCTTTAAGCTCGTTTAGGCGACGAATCACGGTCTCATTTTTACTGACGGTGAGTAGTTGCTTGTTATCAGCACTGAAATCCAAGAAGTCTACCTGATCGGTATGACCTGCCACGGTAGTTAGGACCTGAGGCTTAGTTTGTTTCCATATGTGCACTAGATTATCAGTAGTGCTTACGGACAACAGTTGGCTGTTAGCGCTAAAAGCTAAAGTTTTGAAAGCAGCTGGATGCTCAATTTTTTTAATGAGTTTGCCCGTGACTCCATCCCAGATTTGCAAAGCATCTTGAGATAAAAGAGCTAACACTTGTCCATTAGGACTAAATTGGACTGATTGGTAATCCTGACCTTCGTTTGTAAGCTCATTAACTTTATTGCCATTAGTTTTCCAGAGGATAACGGGTCCTTCATCTTGATAAGTCAATATCGTTGAGCCCTCTGGAGACACTTGAAAATCAGCAAAGGCATCTGTCTCGGCAACCAAGTCTTTAATTAAGGTGCCATCAATTCCCCAAAGCTGAATGGGACCGCTCATATCCCCCTTACTCAAACGGGTGACCAGGGTCTGACTATCAGCACTAAATTCTGTAATTACTTTATGAGACTCTTGACGCAGAGTTGTATGATCAGTTTTTTCAATTAAAGCGTCCCCGATGGGAGTTCCATCTCGCTGCCAAAGTTTGACAGGACCATAGCTATCACTGCCATAGCCTGAGGGATTGACAACGGTAGCAAATAGCTGGCTATCGGGACTAAAAACGACTTCGGTGGGGGTGTCACCATTGTTGTTTGGCAATGTGGTAAGTAGGTCACCATCAATAGTCCAGAGCTTAACAGCTCCCTCTTCGTCAGAAGCTGTAATCAAACTACTATCATGACTAAATCTGACGTCCACATCACCTTTACTGGATTTTGCAAGGGTGATGGCTCGAATACCCGTTTCCGCTTGCCAAAGACGCACAGGACCATTCTGTTCTGCCGTGACTATCCACTGATTATCGGGACTAAATGTCACTACCGCCCGATCAGTCTCTAGCAAACGGCTGATAAGCTTACCGTTGCTCTGAAACAAAGTACTGGCATTATCGCCAAGTACTACCAGTCTTTGGCCATCCTCGCTAAAAATGGAGTGTTGAGAAGAAGAATAAATGTCACGGGTAGTTGTTAGTTGCTTTGCTGGCGTCCCATCCATACGCCAAAGCTGAATGGAAGAATCTTTTTCGCTATTGCTAATTGCTTTGATCGTGGTAAATACTTTGCCTTCAGGACTAAAGTTAATAAAATTGGAGATTCGATGCCAGGATTCTATGTCTCCAAAGTCTGAAGTAAGCGTCTTAAGCGCATTAGAATGAGTCAGATGCCAAAGCTTAGCGGTACGATCAGCACTAATGGAAACAAGAAACTTTTGATCAGGGCTAAACTTTACGCCAACCACATCATCTTTGTGACCTTTGAGAGTTTTGAGAAGATTACCATCGGCATCCCACAGACTGAGGGTGTTGTCATCAACTGTGGCTACCGTGGTTGAATCTGTCGTCTGATCTCGCCCAAATGCAACCCGTAAAGTTGCACTACTATTACTGGTTAAGATGGAATAGCGCTGACTTAAGAATGTTGCATGGCAAAAAAATAGCCAAGAGCCCCACCAATAAAGGAGAATGGCCTTGGCTCACAAAAACATGCTTTTACTATGGTGCATTCTGTTGAAATACTCAAGCGCAAGTTGTCTGAACGAGCAGGCTCTCCATTTTCAGATATCCTCAATGACACGGTCATTGAGGATGCGTTGCACCGTTCAAAGGTCACTTACCGCAAACGATTGTTTACGCCTATCGTGACGTTGTGGGCGTTTCTATATCAGGTGTTGGATGCCGATAAAAGTTTATCTAATGCAGTGAAGCAGATTCAGTGTTGACTGGCGGTTGAAGGCGCACCGTTGCCTTCACTAAACACGGGTGGGTATGCCAAAGCGCGTCAGCGGCTACCGGAAATGCTTCTTTTCGAACTCTTTGAGCATACGGGGGCAGCGATATGCGAACAGGCATCGGAGGCCCATCTGTGGTTGGGTCGAGTGGTGAAAATACTCGATGGTTCAAACGTGGTGATGGCCGATACACCGACCAACCAAGCGGTCTATCCGCAGCATTCGAATCAGAAAGCGGGCTGCGGCTTTCCCCTCGCTAAACTCCTCGTTGTTTTTTCTCTAGCAACTGCGGCGGCTGTGGCGATCCGCATAGCCGATTTCAACACCTCAGAAATTACCCTGGCGCGCCAGTGGTATCGAACCTTATCACCGGACGATATCGTCCTGGGTGACCGAGCCTATGGCAGCTATGTTGACTTAGCTCTCGTTGCACACCAAAAAGCCGATGGGGTCTTTCGCAAGCATCAGCGTCGCAACAGTGATTTTAGGCGAGGCAAACGGTTGGGTAAGAGAGACCACATTGTCACCTGGTCAAAACCCCTATTTTGTCCTAACGGTATGAGTGCCGATGAGTTTGATGCATTACCCGATACCCTGACCGTTCGAGAGCTACATTTCTCACTTCGCAAGGCCGGTCAACGCACTAAAAACGTCACAGTCGTGACCACACTGTTGGATGCGAAGGCTTATCCCAAAGCAAAAATCGCTCAACTTTATGGGCTTAGATGGCAGGTAGAAATCAATCTCGACCACGTTAAAACAACCTTGAAGATGGAGATGCTTCAAGCTCAGTCCCCAGAGATGGTGCGCAAGGAAATCTATGTGCATCTGATGGCCTACAATCTACTGCGCTATTTGATGTGGCAGGCGGCTGCATCCAAGGGAAGCGAACCGTTGCGGCTTTCGGTTCAAGGCACTCGGCAGTCGTTTAATCAATACCGTGATTTACTCGCAGATGCTGGCAAGGTACGACGCGATAGATACCTCCCCTTGCTATTGAATATGGTGGCTAAAACAATTGTCCCGCTTCGTCCTGACAGACATGAACCCAGAAAACGCAAGCGGCGACCCAAGGCGTTCCCGTTGATGAATCAACCCCGTGCACACCTGAAACAAAAGCTTATCGCCGCTTGATAACAACCTTAAGTCAGCGCCATTCGGTTAAGATGGCCTTTCGTTGTCCCTCGCGATTCCAAATTTTGACTTTACTATCTCCTGCAGTGGCAATTGTCTGGCTATCTGGACTAAACAGCACAGTTGTCCAACCAGACTCACCATGCTTCAAATCTTTTATTTCTTCTCCCTCTGCAGTCCATAATTTGACAATACCTTTTTCATCAGCACTAGCTATTAGCTCCCCATCGGGACTATATGTAACATCGGTTACCCAGTTGTCATGCCCTCCTAAGGTGGTACTAAGTTCTCCCTTTTTCCAGAGCTTTATGGTTCGGTCACCGCCAGCACTGGCCAAAGTCTGTCCATCAGGACTATAGGCTAATGCACTGATAGGAGACTGATGATCATGGTCATCAATTAAGCTTCCATCAGCCTGCCAAAGTTTGATCCTACCTTTTTCAGTAGCTGCGCCAATGATTTGACTATCAGGGCTAACTACCAAATCAGTAAAATAGTCATTTTCCAACTTATCTAGAATCTGGTTTACAGTGCCATCTAAGTCCCAAAGTGTAATGAATGAGGTACTATCTCCATAGTCATAACTGAGGGTAACAACGGTTTGTCCATTATCGTTAGTTTCAATATGCTCAATTACTTGTTCCTCCTCTTTCAAGGTAACAAGATGCGCTCCTGTTGAATCCCATACTCTGGCGGTGCCATCTTCACTCATGGTGATAACTCTTCCATCAGACTGGATGTGCAAGTTGTATAAGCGACTTTTATGACCGTCTAGAGTGTTGTATTCCTGAACAGAATCAATGGCTTGAGTCAAGACATTGATTACCTTGCCTTCCAATGCGGGATTTTTAGGACTCTCTTGAAGTTTTTGAGCTGCTTCTAGACCAATCATCAGGGCTTCTAGTTCTTGACCAGAGGTGTATCGGGCTTCAGCATTCGCTACCAGGGAAACCACCTCACCCTGTACTGCTTTGCGCTGATTGAGAAAGGCGAAAATGCTAGTAAAGATGGCAATTACAGCCACAGCACTGGCTGCTCCTAGGAGAGATCGCAACATCAAAACTCGACGTTTTTCTCGTTTCTCTGCAGCTGAGATCGCATCCTTACTTACCTGCAGAAACGTTTTCTGTAGTTCCGTAGCAGGCGGATACTTCTCTTCGCTTTCTGATTTCTGCAACCAGTATTCGGCTACAGCAAACTCGCTGCCCCGTAGCAACAAGTCATCACTTTTGCCTTCTTGTTCCCATTCTGTTGCCCGTTGCAACCACCTGGTATGGCTACGAACATGGGCACGATCAGTATCTAATGTACGAATTAACTCACTAAAACTCGCGTAAAAGTCATCATGGTGCTGGTTAAAGTCAACCCATTGCAAGTCCCTTAGGGTAGCCGGTAGTTGTGCCGCATCAACCGATCGATGGAGCACCGTAACAATTCGCTTATTGAGACTTTGGGCATGCTCCACCTCGTCAGTACAGTAAGGAGAATTCACTGAATCAGGTGAAATCACAAACAGAAAGTTGTGGGAATTCTCAATACCTTGGCAAATTTCCTTTTGAAAGTCACTGCCCGAAGCAATACTTTCTTGGTCAAACCAGGTAGTTTTTCCCTGACTTTGCAAGGCTTCATTTAGCTTACGAGCAAAGTCTGCATCCGCCCGAGAGTAGGAGATGAAGACCTCGACGGCCACGCCCTCAGGCTGCTGCAAACTCTCATGAATAAATGTCTCGTGTAGTGATGTCGGTAGATGGAGAGTACGCTGTTGAGCCACCTTGAGCCAGGCCTCGGCCTTACGCAGATTATAACCCCGTAACAAAATACTAGGATTGTGGTTTTGACGCTCCCATTTTAATGCTTTGGCCAACAATACCTTGTGCTGCTTATGATAACCACTATCCTGGTAAAGGATGTTAAGTAGTCTGGCCTCATCTAAGGCATAATCTTCTTCACCTTGGTTATCGGTAAGGTCGATGTATTGTAAGTTTCTAAGGCTGGCAGAAATCTGTTCTGTGGGAGTAGGCTTGACCAGAATTGGAACAACCCGCTTATTTAGAGATAGCGCATAGCTGAGTTCTTGCTGACAATAGTGCGATTTTAAGGATGCCGATGACAATAGATATACCAGGTTGTCAGCCTGTTCAATCCCTCTATTGATAGCCTGTTTAAAGTCTTCACTGGTTTGAATATCCGTTTTGTTTGTCCAGACTGTAAACCCATGGCGTTGCAACGACTGTCGGATTTTCTCCATCTCTAATTTGTCTTCTTCTTCCGCATAGGAAAGAAAAACCTGAGTCATCAAGTTGTTGGCATTTTTAGTGCTTTCAGTAATAAACTCACAATGGAGATCGGTGGGTTCACAAGGGGCTTGTTCCTTTTCAAAGGTCACCTGTAACCACTCTTCGGCTTCCTGTCGTACCTTACCAAGTAACAAATAACGGTTCTGTTTCTGACAGTTTTCCCAGGTCAGCGCCTTACAAAGCAAGGTGGTGTGCTGATGCACATAGTCTTTTTGATTATTAATAGTGCTCAGCAGCCCGCGAAATGATTTTTCAAAATCATCGGTCTCCTCACGGCAATACACCCAGTTAATTTTGCGAATAGCAGGGTGCATATTGGTATAGTGGCAGTGCTTACACGACGCCACATACTCTTTCCACTCATCATCCGTACCCTTAGGATGACGCCGCTGCCAGGCATTACGACTGGTCTCCTCCACATGCAAAATCGGAATAATCCGTTTCCCACGCTTTAGGGCCAAGTCAATTTCGAGACGACAATAGGGGGAATTAACAGAGTGGGGGCTAATAATAAATAAAAAATTATCGGCCTTATCAATGCCAGCATCAATTTGCTTCTGATAATCCACCCCCAGGGGAATATCTTCAAAGTCAAACCACGGTTAGATTTTGTTCGACTAGCCTTTCGTAAAGGTCTCTAGCAAAGGATTTACTGTCAGCACGACCATAGGAGATAAATGCATCCTGAAAAGGATTCATGGCAAAGCACTAATTCACACAAGCATCATCTCAATATACCGAACCCTCTTTGAATATGCAGGGGTGTATTATCGTTGTCACAAAAATGTAACGAACTTACTCCACTAACAAGACCCTCACGTCATTACCTACCCCGATCATTGTTTGGCCCAAGGGCACCATAGCTAAGCTATTAGTACGGCTGAGATTAACCAAATTGCCAGAACTATGACCACCAGCAGCCAGATCAAACTGATAACCGTCATTGACTAAAAATAGCTGCCCCCATAAATAGGTCTCTCGTTTGCCTCCTGCCTTTAATTCACTCCCCGTTTTCGCCCAGACAAATTTAGGAGACCAGCCTGTGCTCAGTCCCGATAGCTTCCGTAAAGCAGGCTGCACAAATCGCCAAAAGCTAACTAACGACGAAACTGGGTTGCCCGGTAGGCCAAAATACAGTTGATTCTCCTTAAATGTAGCCACTGTTAGGGGTTTACCCGGTTTTACTGCCACTGACCGGATGTGGATGGTCGCCCCCAACTCAGCCAAAACTTGATCCACATAGTCGTAGTCTCCTACGGACACCCCTCCAGAGGAAACCACCATATCCGCCTGGCTTAGGGCATTGGCAATGGCCTGTCGAGTAGCATCCTTTTGGTCTGGCACAATGCCCAAGGGTACTGGCACCGCCCCCGACTGAGCAATCAGTGCAGCCAATGCATAACGATTAGAGTCCACAATTTGTCCCGGCCCCAGGGGCTGCTGAATATCTACCAGCTCATCTCCCGTTGATAAAATTGCTACCCGAGGACGTCGATATACCGGCACCGGGATACATTGGGCCGCTGCCAGTACAGCCATCTCGGGGGCTCCAATCTTGATACCGGGTCCCAGCAGCTCGTTTCCCGCCTGATAAAAACTCCCCTGCTTACGGACAAATGCCTTTTCTGCCGGAGCTTCCAGCACCGTTACCTGGACCCCTTCCCGCTGGGTACTTTCTTGAATCACGATTGTATCTGCCCCAGCTGGCAGTAAACCACCGGTAAAAATGCGAGCCGTTTCCCCTGGCTGTAATGTTTTCTTAGGCACCTGCCCGGCTGGAATTTCTTCTATCATCGCCAGGGTGACCGGCACTGTACGGACATCCTCATACCGCAACGCATAACCATCCATGGCCGAGTTATCCCAGTGGGGAAAATCCAGCTGGCTGCTAACGGATTGTCCCAGTACTCGCCCCAAACTGTCCGCCAATGCAACTGTCTCAATATCCCCATTCCCAAGGGGCGTTACCAGGTCTAGGATCAGCTTTTCCGCATCGTTTGCAGGCACCATAGTTTGGTTAAAGTCAAATCAGTATCAGCCACACCTAACCATATCAAAGGATCCATTTACAATCCGTAGGGTGGGCACGGCCCACCATCTACAGTAGAAACAAGCCCACCATCCAAAATGGTCTTCTTGCCCACGCCATAGGACACCGCCTTTCTTTATGCCCCTTGCCCAAACCCTTAAAACCCGTCGTCAACAGCTGGCCCAGCATCTAGACACCCCAGTAATTCTCTGGTCTGGCCGCTCCA
>JBCCJR010000129.1:0-12769 GCA_039045805.1 Cyanobacteria bacterium P01_C01_bin.118 | reverse complement strand
GGTTCAGTGGAGAGAATATTCGTCTCGTTCTCTGGAATATCTGGTTCTGGACGTAAACTGGGAGCTGATATCAGTTCCGGAACCATGGGAGTTTCTCCCAAAACATTCTCATCGACCGTATCTTCTGAGCCTTTATCGAACAGCGTCACTCTCTCGACAACTATTGTCCCAACTGCTGCAAAATCGCGGGATTGCGAGCTAGCTGTTGCCCCAGGGCTGCTGCTCCCTTTTGGTTTAAGTGACTAGGGTCAGCAAAGAAGCTATCCTGTCTTACCCACTGGGGTAAGAGGTCAATGACGACAAATCCTAACCGCTGGCTTTGATTTTGTAAAAACTGTTGAAACTGCCGCTCAAGGGAAAGTCTATAGTTATCTAAATAATCGCCGCTGAGGGGAAGGTTGACAAAGATTAGATTAATACCCCGATTGTTGAGATAGCTGACTAGCGATCGCAACGAGCCTTCCTGTAACCCCGTTAGTCCAAAGGGATTATAAAACCCATCATAGCGACCACTCACCCGCGGGTAAGTTTGATAAAAGCCCACCGGATCAAATACAGCAGCAACCGGCAAAAAACCATAAGCATTAATGGCGCTGGGCTGTCTAGGGGTGGGTGCTGAATTATAAAAACCTGGCCGTTGCCCCGCCAGAACCGCCTGATATCCGGGGGAGTTAAGAATACTGGCAAAGGTGGCATCAAGACGGCGACTGTTAAACGCCCGTGAGCCATCGCCCCATACAACGAGCCTGGGCAGCTGATCCGGAGTCAACAGACGCTGCAGCACAAAGTTCATCACCTGGGCCGTTGCCCCATTGATACTAAAGTTAAACACCCTGACGGGGTAACCCTGCTGGACTAAGTCTGTTTCCAATAACTGGGGGTCTATCCCCTGCAGGGCTCGCGAACTGCCAATAATCAAAATATCTGGGGGACCAAAGGTGGCCGTATAGCTCAGATAAAGCCGCAGTTGTTCGTCCAGAACCGGACTGCCTAAACTGGGAAAAACATTGGGCCAACTAAGGCGATGGGCCTGCTGTTGTGCAAAGGCTAGATTTTCTAAATAGTCCTGCTGTTTACGTTGGGCGACAAAACGTTCTGGACTTTGGACAGGAATGGTTTGGAGCGTTGCGATCGCACCCGCCCAGGCACCCACCACCGTATCCCACTCCTCCACTGATCTAGCAGCTTGAGCCAGCGCCGTAGCCTGGTCAGCCTGAGCAAATCCAGAGTGTAGCGTCGCCACCACCCGTCGATCGCCCCAAAAGCCAACCTTAGGGGCTGTTCTGCTCGCGTCACCCCGGCTGATCCATACCCCCAGCGACATCACCATCGCCAGGCCAAACAGCAGAGCCATCATCCAGTGTCGTCTATTCAGAACTGCCATACATCAACTCGCCCTGTGTAACCCACCAGCGATATATAAACATAGCGCGGGATTTGACAAACTACGAGTGAGATTAGTTCTGTTTAAAGAATAGATATTTTAGGAAGTCGGAGTACTCTCCGAAAAGGGCATAGCCCTACGGAAGTCGGAGTTCAGAATAAGAGAGTACTCTTCGAGAAAGGTAAAGCCTTACGCAATAAGCTCTCTTTCCGACTTCCGACTTCCGACTTCCGACTTTTCCTAACGTCCCAAACAATGGCGGTGAATCAAATCTCCGGATAGTTTTAAACAATCGTACAGCTCCGCTGGAGCAGTTTTAATATCTACAGCATCGACATTGATTCCGTCCTTGAGACGCCAGGTTTCCCAGGCCTGACGCCCAAAGCGCCAGGTGGACACACTCAGAAAGTCGGCACCATTTTCAGTGTAGTAAGAATCAATAGCACAGAAAAAAGGCACTAGCCAACCCAGCTTACGGGCTCGGAGATTATTAAGGGTCTGACGGTAAGAGCTAACTGTTCTATCCATGACTGCAATTCATCAAGAACTCTTGTTACTAAGCTATTCACCGTCTGTTCTACGTAATCACTAAAAAGAGTATAAAAATTTACTTTGGGTAACCATTGAATTATCAGAGGTGTTCTGGACTGGGAGGATAATTTTGGATTAACAACGGGTCTTTGTCCTTAATCGGTCAGGGGAAGATTGTAGAGAAAACTAGATCTATACTTTTATGAATCCTCGGGGTGATATTCGTTTTATGGTTAATCGTCACAGAGTTTTGAATTTATGGCAGGTTTTCGGAGGTTTGGTTGGTTACTAAGTGTCGGTTTATTATTGGGGTTAAACCAGGCAGATGCGGCAAACGCTGTCCAAGTTGGACCAGCAGAGTTTGACGGGGCAAATCCAACCAACGCTGGCGTATTAGTCGCTGATGCCTCAGCCCAATATCAGCAGGCCCAATCGTTTCTAAACCTAGGCAACAGTCAGGCCGCCATCTGGCCATTGCAAGAAGCCATTAAGCTTTACCAGGCTGCTGGCGATGTCGTGGGCGAACACAACAGTCTAATTGACTTAAGTTTTGCCCACTATCGTCTGGCAAACTATAACGAAGCGCAGCGACAGCTCAACCAGGCTCAGCAGCTAACGACGCCTCTCAACCAGCGCAGTCGTCAGACGCTGATGCAGGGGTTAGTGTGGCTAGAACAGGGAAATGTTGTACGTAGTTGGCAACAACTGCGGCAGGTGCATCGGGGACAGCTAAAAGATTTTGCTGAACAAAGCCGACTTTCCCTGGCGTTAGGAGAAGTTTATCGCCACACCGGACAGTACAGTCGTGCCCTGGATACCTTACAAGCCACCTTATCCCGTGGAACAGACCGGGTGGATCGCACCCGAGTGCTGGGGGCAATCGGCAATGTCCACTACACCCTGGGGGACTATGGCCAGGCCAAGACGGCTTACCAAAGTGCCCTGGCTGAAGCAAAATCCGTAGGCTATTGGTATGGAATTCCCCGATATCTCAATGGGCTGGGGCACGTTTATTTTCAGCAGCAGGTGTATGACCAGGCTCAAGACAGCTATCTCGAAGCCCGAGAGATCGCCATTTCCCAGGGACAGTGGAGTGAATTGGCCAGCATTCTTAACAGTTTAGGAGAGCTATACGCCGAACGGGGAGAGTTTAATAAAGCTCTGGACACCCTGACCGAAGCCTTGGGCTACCGCGATAAATATGTGGGTCCCGAGTATAGTCGCACCCTCAACCATTTAGGTCAGCTTTATACGGTTCGCCAAGAAAGAGATAAGGCCCTGGAATATTATGGCGATGCCTATGCCTGGGCCAACTATAATTATGACGAGGTGGGTCAGATCAATGCCCTGAGCGGCTTTGCCCACATTGATCAGGCTCGCGGTGATCTAGCTACAGCGGCAACGGTGCTCTATGAGGCTTTGGATAAGTTTGAAGCCCTGGAGCCGGGGCTGCAGGATATTAATAAAGTCTCTTTATTTGAGACTCAGTCCTATCTTTATGACCAATTGCAACAGGTTTTGATTGACCAGGGCAATGTTGAAGCAGCACTGGTGGTGGCCGAACGGGGCCGAGCCAGAGCCTTTGCTGAGCTATTGGCGGACCAAAGTCGCGAGAAAGAGTCGTCAGTACCGTTAACAAATCTCACCCTTGACCAGATTAAATCCCTGGCAAAACAACAGAAAACCACATTTGTTCAGTATTCGATTATTCGGCAGCCTTCCCCTGGGCGCAGTCGATTTGAAGATCGCACGCTCTTTATTTGGGTGATCAAACCCAATGGCAATATTCATTTTGAACAGGTGGATCTGGCTCGGCTGCCGGACTCCTTAAAAGATATGCTCAGTGCCAGCCAGGACAGTTTGGGGGTGCGGGGCTTTAATCCATGGGCGACGGCCAACCGGCTTCAAACGACTCAGACTAGTCGGGCCCAGGCCGATCTAAAGCAACTTTATAATCTGACCATTGCCCCCATTGCTCAATATTTGCCAGAGTCGCCAGCAGAGAAGGTGGTGGTAGTCCCCCATCGCGAGTTGTTTTTGGTACCGTTTCCAGCGCTGCAAAATGCGGAAGGTAAATACCTTATCGAAAATCATACCCTGGGAACAACGCCGTCGCTGCAGACGCTATATTTCTTGCAACAGCGGACAATGACTCAGTCGGGACAGACCCTGGTGGTGGGGATTGACCGTCAGCAGGCAGCCGTAATTGTAGGCAATCCTGATATGCCATCGGTGCCGTTTCGGGTGGGGGGACCGCCGATGCCGTTGAGTCCTTTGCCGGGGGCCGAGGCGGAGGCCATTGCGATCGCACCCCTGCTCAACACCGATCCCCTCCTTGGGGCCGCCGCCACCGAAACCGCCGTCCGCGAACGACTAGCAGATGCCGACATCATCCACCTGGCCACCCACGGTTTGCTGGATGAGCAACAGGGGCTGAGCAGCGCCATTGCCCTAACACCCACCAGCGAGAAGCGTGACCTGGACCAGCCGGACGATGGATTGCTCACTGCCCAGGAAGTGATGCAGCTAAATCTAAAGGCGAATTTGGTGGTGCTGAGCGCATGTAATACGGGACGCGGTCGGATTACGGGAGACGGTGTTGTTGGTCTGTCCCGGTCGTTTCTAGCCGCCGGTGCTAACAATCTAGTCGCCTCTCTCTGGGCTGTGCCCGACGAAGCAACAGCAATGTTGATGACTGAGTTTTATCAACAGTTACAAACTGAACCAGATAAAGCTGTTGCTTTACGGCAAGCAATGTTGAAAACATTGGGAGAACATCCTAATCCGCGGGAGTGGGCCGCATTCTTTTTAATTGGCCTGTAGGTAGCAGAGAGACTCCTCTTGCATAAAGCATAAAGTTGCGATGAAGCTTCCTGATATTTCCCAGGCGCTAACGAGTGGTCACGTATAGGGTGAGTAGTGAGGCCAAACTTGCCGAATAATAAGTCTCTTATGAGATGAGAAAGACCGTATCATAGGACAAAGTAGATATCGGAAGTTACTACAATCTCCTTGAAAACCTTTGTAGTAATATTCCATCCAGTCTGATTTACAGATTCTGACTAAGACCATACGTGGCTATCAGTAAACGTTGTTGTTAACGCTGTGTTTTTAAATGTCTAGCGGGCATTGCCTATCCAAAATCTTGGAATGTTTACCCATTCAGTGATTTGCGAGCCAGCGAGATAGTAATTGTACTAATTAGTATCGGAGAAAATCATGAACTCATTAACATCAATGGTGACAATCGTTGTAACTCAGCGAGAGCGATTTAGCCATAGTCAAAAGTCCCTTGAAAATCTTTACAAGAATACGACATATCCTTTTCGTCTAATTTATGTCGATGGCAATTCGCCTAGACCTATTCAGAAGTACCTAGAAAAGCAATCCAAGGTCAAGGGATTTCAGCTCGTTCGAAAAGAGCGTTATTTATTTCCAAATGAGGCCCGCAACTTAGTATTACCTGAAATAGATACCCGATACGTTGTTTTTTTAGATAATGACGTTGAGTTTAAACCAGGCTGGCTCAAGGCACTTGTAGACTGTGCTGAGGAGACCGGGGCCTGGTTGGTGGGACCGTTATATTGTGAGGGGCCTTTGGATCCTAGTGGCCCTCACAAAGATCAAAATATTCATATGGCAGGAGGGAATGTCTATTTTCAAGAAACGGATGGCAAGCGACGGCTTAAAACCGCCCATCGACTGCTTAAGCGTCCTTTTTCCAAGCATCAGCATGAGTTTAAGCGTCAGCCCACCGAGATGATTGAATATCATTGTGCATTGGTAAGAACTGAGAGCTTTGAAAAAATTGGATATCCCGATGAGAAACTACTAACGATAGCTGAACATTTAGATATTTGTATGGCTACTCGAAACGCTGGAGGAGAGGTTTACTTTGAACCATCCTCTATTGTTTCTTATGTTACACCGCCTCCTTTTAAGGGTTATGACAAACGATTTTACCTAAATCGCTGGAGTGATGAAAACAACCTAAAATCTTTGGTCCATTTCCAAAAGAAATGGGACCTGGCAGAAGATGACCCATACCTCGTCAATCGGGTTAAATGGGGTATGAAACATCGTTTAATAGCCTGTCAACTGCCCTTTAGTCGTTTGCTAAAGTACAAATCAAAATCAAGCCGCCTTGCAAAGATCATTTCCTTTCCTCAACGGGCTTATACAAAGTTTATTACTAGAAAATCATCTAAGTTGATCAAAAGGCTGGGGGAACTAACACGGTCAGCTCAACTATCCTTGCTTTTTAAGTCTGAGGTGGTCAAGTGAACTGGGTTAAACACCCCTACACTCAGACAAACAGTTAGCTTTATAACCAGATAGCTATTCTCATCTTGTTATTCCCAAATCTTGTCGGAGGCGGTTGGTTTCTCTTCTATAGAGCGAGCTAACCCCTACGGCTTTAGAATTTGAGATGATTTAAGGAACAGTTGAAAAATCTTGCCCATCAATATCTGGATTATCTTCAGCTCCATGTGGGCCATTGGATGGAGCTGTAGGCGGTTTAATTCCGGACCATTGTTCAAAGTCGGAATCTCCTCCTTTCAGGTTAGACAAAATCTATAATGATACGAGTCAATGATTCAATGTCTAGCTGCAGAGCCATGTTGACCCGAGCCAATAGCTGTTCCATTTGAACCTAAGGTTGCCCTAAATAATCTCGTTTGCCGACTTCCACACCATTGTGGCGAAGGATATCGTAGGCCGTTGTCACGTGAAAATAAATATTTGGCAATACAAAAAATGATAGAAACGGCCAACCTTTGATATCTATGGTTTCGCCTTTGCCAACAGGCAAAGCAACAATTTTTTCCTCTGTGCCGTCAAGCTGGTCGGCAGTAAAGGTTTCTACATAAGCAATGGACTTTTGCAAACGGTCAATCAGTTCCGGGAAGGTGGTCTCTGTGTCTTCCATGCTGAGTGCCTCGATACCCGCTAGCCTGGCGATACCGCGTCTGGATAGATCTGACACGATTTGGACCTGACGCCCAAAGGGAAACATGTCGGGATATAGCCGACTGTTGAGCAGGACTGTTGGATCAATGTTTTTGGCTTCTGCGTGAGCGGCCCCTTTTTCTAGAATGGCGATTAGGTTCTTCATTGAACGTAACAACGAAGGCACCAATGCTTGATACATGGAAATTGTCATGACAAACGCTCCTAAGCTCTAGCTAATTTGTGTGTTTGTTTAGCAATGCTTGAATAATACGTTCACAAAATTATTCCAAACAGCGTGTCAGGGCAGCGCTATAAGCCTGGTAAGGCTTTACTCCTGTCAACGTTTCCACCAGTTCCCCACCCTTAAAGAACATTACCGCTGGCATGCCCGTAAGGCCAAACCGCTTTGGCACTTGCTTGTTGGCATCAAAGTCGATCTTCATCACATTCACCCGTTCCTTGTAGGTCTCCGCCAGCTGATCGATCAGCGGTGTAACCAGTTTGCAAGACCCACACCATGACGCCATACAGTCCACCACCAGCAAAGGTTCTTTCTGCAAAAGAGAATCTAGCTCTGACTCATCCTGGATAAAGCGAGCGGCTCCGGTTTCCTCTTCAAACAGTTCAGACAAGGCTTGGGTAATCTCAGCAAAAGAGCGGCTGGCATTTATGGTGGTTAGCTGCTGCTGATAATAGTCAAGTAAAGGGGATACCTCATCCCGATGGCGGGCTAACCGCTTACGAATCGCTGATAGCGGTTCAGGGTCTGCCTGGGATGATAGCCGATTGATTAATAGCCCATTCATCGCCTTTAGATAGGCCACCTTTGCCTCAGGTAGTCCCACCTTAGCCAATAGCTCATTTAGACCCTGGGCCTGAGCCAGCGTCCGGGGAAATCCATCTAAAACCCAGCCCTGCAGCATCACATCCGGTTGCTCAAAGCGTTTTCGCAACAGCTTGATGACCAGCGCATCTGGTACCAGCTCCCCAGCCTCTACATAGGGGCGAGCCTCAAGACCCAAGGCAGACTGCTTAGCGATCGCAGCGCGAATCAGCTGCCCCATGGATACCTGGGGAATATGCCAGCGGTTGGCCAAGGCGACTGCCTGCTCGTTTACCCCTGCACCGGGAGGACCTAAAAGGATAAGCTGCTTAAATTCCATGGAAAGACCCTTGTGAATCGTAACGTTTTGGTCGCCCACAAAGACACTAGGACGGCCTGTACTCACTACAGTTCACAAGTATGTTTTACCCGTTTAAGATGGGCCTATTTTTGTGCATATTCTTTTAGATTTGGAACTTAACATAGGTACATTCTTGTAGGCGCTATCTCCCAGTCTTATACCCCAGCCTGACTAACTGTTCGCCAGCGATCTGATCACATAGCGCAATTTCCGGCTCAGATAGTTTATTTTTCCAATCACCCACTGAGCCCGAGCGCACGTACTGTCCATCGCCTTTTTGCTGTACTCGGCTAATATCCTCTGAGGCTACAATCGCTTCGACTTGCTCTTCATTCCACTGCAGGTTGGCAAACTTAAAAATCTGTTGCAAACATCGCTCCGGATCCGCTTTGAGGGCCTCGTATCGCACTGTATGGACCCGAGTACCTAGCCCGGCCCGTTCTCGAATCAGTTCACCCCATTCAACACATTGCTTCCACTGTCGAATAGCGCCTGCTGTACCCACCTGGGCCCATCTCTCCTGCTGCGCTAGGGCATTGTAGGAGACGCAAACATCCCGACCGTCTCGCACCACCTCAATAATCCGCGCCTCTGGAAACCGCCATAAAATTTGCTCTGCATAGCGAATGTGCATGGGTGTTTTTTCTAACACCGTTTGACCTGGCTGCCCATAGCGCTCAAAAAATTTATCAAACATGGCCGCAATCAGCTCTTCTGCCTGTAGCAACCCCCGGTTAGTATCTGGCACCTCCCGACGGATTGCTTCGATTAATAACTGTAGATCTGGGTAGTTCACCAAGCCATGTAGTCCGTGGCTATCTGGTCGATTTAAGATTTGATGCTCCCGCAAAATCCCCTGCCAAACGTCCATGGGTCGGAAACCAAACAGCAGCGGCTTTAAACCATAGCGACGTAAAATGCCTTTCCAGGACCGCAACCGTCTGCGAAAATCCCACTTTGGTAAGTCTACAAATGGCTCGTACACCAGTCGATATACATGGGTTTCTCGGGGCACCGTTAGTACCTGTGGATGTCCTGCAATCAGAGATGTTACCCATGACGTTCCGGACCGAGGACAGCCCACCACAAAAAGTTTAGGACAAGGGGAGAGCTGCCCCATATCGATATAGTTACTAGCCTCTTGTGTACGCATAACGATTAAATGCTAGATAAATAAAAATAAGATAGGCAATTTGTTTATGGTGCTTCGCCTGAATGCTGTTGAGCACTCTAAGTATTTCCCCCACGTTTATAGAAATTGCAGGCGACTAAGGGCTTGTTAAAAAATAAAATCATGGCCTTGCTCATTAAAATTATGGCTTAACAAGCCTTTCGGGCTTTCCCCATGAAGTAGTTCCTTAACGGCTCCTAAGGTCTGAGACCATGGCTGAATTCACCAAGTTCCGTATATACGTCAGTATTCACAGATGGGGCTGACTTGACCGGATTAATCAATTCTGCAAATCGCCTCGTACACTGTGACAATGTTCGGGTTTGATAGTGGGTATGGGCATTGGTTGCGATCGCTTGTAATGAATCAACCTGCGCAAACTGTTGTAACGTAGACGCTACCAGGTAATGGTGGTTCGCCAAAATATCGTCCTGGGGGCTTAAGCCATGGCCATTACAGATCGGCAATAGGCCATGGGAGCAGTAAGCTGCATACACCGTAGACTTGGCTAAATTCTGGGGAAAGCGTCTATAGTCAAACACCCCTGCCAGGGACTCAGTCATAAGCTCACTTACCTCTGCCGCTAGCAGAAAGCCGGTTTTGACCACGCTGACATCCAACAACTGATGATCCCAATCCACTGGACGGCCCACATCGTAAAGGGTGTCAATGTGGAGCAGCTGACAGATACGCTGAATCATATCCGTATTGTTACGGTAAACACGGGTGCGATCGCTACTACCAAATATCACCAATGAGCGCTTTCGGGCAGCTAATGGCTTTATCGCTGCCACTTCGCCAATGGTGGAAAAATTGGGCACACAGTGTACCGGTGTCTTTGTCCATCGCGCCAGCGTCCGCTGAAATGCGGCGTTATTGGTAACCACGACATCGGCAACGTTTGCCAATCCACGGGACACCCGCCGCTGCACCAGATTTGGACAGCGAATCTGCTTATAGCGCAACGTCGGCAGCTCATGAAACATGACGATAATCCGCATCCCCCTTTGCTTGAGAACCCTCAGTGCATCCACTAACCACATCGGTGCATCTAGTTTTCCCTCTAAAAAAGGATAATTACTATATTGGAGAAAAATAGTTGATACATTCTCTGGGACCTGGTCCGCTAACCCCTGTACCGTATGACTATCCAGCCGATGTACTGCAAATCCATCCACCTGGGGTTGCAGCCGACGACTGGGACGGAATACCAAAAAGTCTGAAATGATCTGATTGCGATCGCGCAGCCCATGGGCCAACTGCAACGCATAGTCCCCCACCCCATCCACATCGGGGGTCATCCGAGGCACTATCTGTAAAATTCGTGTGGGTTGAGCGGACATAGATATTTATAAGTGCGTGAATGTAGAAATTGAGAGAAATGCTCAGTATTAAGACTGTTTTAGAAGAGTTTCCCCTATGGAAGGTCTTTGTGTAGCACCTGGGAGATTATGCGCAAGCCCTCACTCCAAATTCCCCAGGTAAGCCTTTACCTGCTCCACCAGCAGCGGTGTCGAACGTTGGTTAAACAAATTTCCAAAGAATCCAGGAATGTTTGTTAGCTCCACGCCATCCTTGACAACCGTTTGCCACCCCAGCTCACGACCAAAATACCAATCCAGAATCTGATTTTTGGCCCGGAACAATTTAACCCGTCCCCCATAGGGATGCACCACATAGCGTTCTGCCGCTACCTCATTGGCCTTTTGCGCCCGTGCATAGCGGTACTCATAGGGGGCTTGGGAAGAATCCTCTTCATTCTCAAGGTTAGAAGCATCCTGAGTCGATTCAAAGTCCCCCAGAGTTGGGGGATTTAGGAGGGCTCTCACCGGTACCAACTTTTGCAAAATCTTCTGCGGCAGCGCGACTAATTTCTCCCATCCCCCATGGTAGTAATAGTTCTTCCTGACCCAATACACCCCTAGCTGTAAACGACTCTGCAGCATTGCCAACAGGGTTTCAGGCAGTTCTCCCGGTCGATAGGCATCAATCAACACAACACTTTCCACCTCTTCCCCATCGGCCTGGAGCTGTTGGGCAATCTCAAATGCTATGGCTCCCCCTAAACAGTGTCCCCCCACCAAATACGGTCCCTTTGGCTGCACCATCCGCATTTCTCTAACACAGTCTGTGGCCAGTGCCTCTACGGTAGTGTGGGTGACTTCGCTGCCATCTAAGTCAGGTCGCTGCAACGCGTAGAATGGTCGATCTGTTCCTAAAAGGTGAGAAAATCGCGCCCAGGTGAGGGCATCTGCTGAACCCCCGTGAAAAAACAGCGGTATTTTGGAACCATTAGTCTGAATGGGAACTAGACTCGACCACTGCGACACCGGCTGTTTCTGCGATTGTTGTTGCCTGAGCAAGGCTGCAAACTGTCGTACATTGGGAGCCTGAAACAATGTAGCCAAAGGTAATCCACAGTCTAACTGTCGCTGCATCTGATTAAATAGCTGCACCGCCAACAGCGAATCTCCCCCCACGTCAAAAAAGTTGTCCTCTACACTGAGGGGGCTCACCCCCAGGACCGATTCCCAGATCTGGGTTAGCTTTAGCTCCAGGGGATTGCTGGGGGCAAAGAATCTACCCTCTAGCTGGTCACGGCTAAGGGCACTGATTTCAGATTTCTCAGTTAATGGGACCGTTAGCTGCTGGGGTGGCACAATATCACCAACCGGTTTTTCTGGGTACTCGACAATGGCTGTCAATACAGACTGAAACTGTTTTAACAACGTCGTGAGAACAGCTTGCCCCACCGCCTCAGAGCGCAACATTACCGTTAGCGGATTTCCTGGTTTAACAATCACCGTTAACCCATAGGTACTCACCAACCCAGACTGCATGTTTTGCACCTGTAGACCAGACTCTGTTGGTGATTGAATTGGGTAGTTTTCAATCACCAACAGACTGTCAAACATTCGACCAGATACTTCGCTCCAGCTTTGAATCTGCTCGGGAGAGGCATAAGCATAGCGGCTGGCAACTGCCTGTTGTTTTTGTAGTTCCTGGAGCCAGGCCAACACCGTTTGCTCTATGGGAATCTTCACCCTGACCGGCAACACATTGATCAACATACCGACAATGGCCTCCACCCCGGCCAAATCGCCCTGACGCCCGGATACTGTGGTACCAAAGAGTACGTCTGGCTGACCGCTGTAGCTGTGGAGCAGTAGCGCCCAGATGCCCTGCATTAGAGTGTTGAGGGTGAGACGGTGCGATCGCAACACTGCCTGCACTCGATTCGTCATCTCAGCAGAAAACGTCACAGAAGGAAATGAAATCTGCTGATCAAAGTCCCCAGAATTGGGTATGTGTGAGTCTGAATAACCATTAGAGCCATCACTCTCCTTTAACTCCACCGGCAACCCCGTCGGTTCCAATCCCATCAACTCTTTTCGCCAAAACGCCTCTGCCGCCCCCTCGTCCTGCTGTTTTAACCAGCGCACATAATTTTGATAGGTAGGTCCAGCCTCAATAGTCGGTTTTTCTCCTCGTTGTAAAGACCCATAACAATCAAACACCTGATTAAACACTAGTGCCCCAGACCAG
>JBCCJR010000128.1:0-12915 GCA_039045805.1 Cyanobacteria bacterium P01_C01_bin.118 | reverse complement strand
GTTAGAGAAAAAGAACTCAGGAACTATTAAAGACGCTTTATATTATTTCCAGCAAGCTACACGTCTTAATCCTCAACTAGCTACAGCCTATTTACAGATAGGCATTGTTTTGCGAGATGATCTTGGACACCTTGATAAAGCTGTTACTTACTTTACCAAGGTACTATCCCTGGTACCTGATTTAGCTGAGGCACAGCTTGAGCTAGGACGAACCTATCAGGTGCTAGGGAATTCTTCAGAGGCCGTTAATGCCTTTAAAGCGTGGATTAATTTGCTTAATCCTCGGTATGCAGTACTGCCTAACATCGATGAGACTATCCCTAATCTAGTAGAGTACACTCCCCCCTCTATGCGATTTGAAGAGATGCTGGTGGGGGAGCATCGGTTTCCAAAAATTCCTAGGGTAGCTACCTCTGACAAGAACAGACCATTTTGGAGTGTTGTTATACCAGCTCTAAACCGCCCTGAATACTTTTTTGAATGTTTGGCCAGTGTGTTGGCCCAATGGTCGGGGCAGGACACCATGGAGATTATGGTCTTAGACAATGGCAGTTCTCCTCCTCTCTTTAATATTGTAAATGCTTTAGGTAAGGGCATTATTCGGTACTATCGTTTTCCAGAGACAGTGCCACTGCAGGAAAACTGGAATACGATGGTGGCCCTTAGCCGAGGTGAGTGGGTCTATTTACTACAGCACGATGACTATGTGCTACCAGGGTTCTTTGACCGCCTGAAGAACAGTTTAGAAACCTGTCCCGATTCTGTCGGTGCCGCCTTTACTGATTATCAAAATATTAATGAACGGCGCAAAGTTATTTTCACCCAGGATTATGGCTTAAATCAGTACCAGGGCATTGTCAAAGACTGGGTAAACCGCATTGGTAAAAGTAATCCCACCAGTCCTCCTGCTCTGGTTATTCGTCGAGCTGCTTATGAAAGTGTAGGGGGCTATAAGTTAGATCTGCCCTACACCTGCGATTGGGAGTTTTATCAACGAGTTGCTACAGCCTATGACTGGTGGCATGAACCTGGCTTTTTAGCCCACTATCGTCAATATTCTAATAGTCTGACGCTACAGGACTCATTTAATGGAGTTGCTGGGGCTGCTCACCGCCAAGCGATTGAAATCGCATATACCTATTTACCTGTTGAGTTAAGGGATGAGATTACGCAAAACTCTCGTAGATTTCATTTTGATTGGTGTATTCAGAGAGCAGTCGTTGCAGTTCGTCACGATGCTTTATTGGGAGCCATGAAACTGGCCCAAGAGGCACTATTAATCGATACCTCACAAGAGGCCAACGCCAGGTTTTTAAGGTGGCTAGACACACCAACGTTGACCCCATTAAGGGCCGAGTTTTCACGAAAGATATTTCCAGACATACCCCCAGACGACGTGAGGTGGACATTAGAGACCGTTATACAAATCAAGAGACTTGAACTATGAAAGTAGGCATTCTTGCAGGTGGATTAGGGACACGTTTGGCAGAGGAAACAGAAACCAAACCCAAGCCGATGGTAAACATCGGTGGCCAGCCTATTCTCTGGCACATCATGCGTCACTATTACCATTACAACTTCCAGGACTTTGTTATTGCCTTAGGGTACAAAGGTGAAGTCATCAAGAAATATATGGTGGATTACTGTTCTCTTAACAGTAATCTCACCATCAATATTCGCAGTGGCATGGTGGATATGTACGGTGGCTATAAGCCTAACTGGATGGTTGACCTGATTGAGACTGGGTTGCGTACTAATACAGGTGGTCGGATTAAACGCCTGATTCCCTATATGGGCAATGAGACGTTTATGCTGACCTGGGGGGATGGCGTGTCAGACCTGAATCTACACGATCTCCTTGCTTTTCATCGTAGCCATGGCAAGTTAGCCACGATGACGGTGGTCCGACCGCCAGCAAGATTTGGTCTGCCCACCCTCGACGGCGATCAGGTGGTGGAGTTTTCGGAAAAACCTCAAACTCAGGAGGGTTGGATTAACGGTGCGTTTTTTGTCTTGGAACCACAGGTGTATGACTACATTGATGGTGACTCTACCCTCTGGGAAAAAGAACCCCTGGAGCGATTAGCGGCAGAGGGACAGTTAATGGCCTATCGCTATACCGGTTTCTGGCAATGCATGGACACCCTGCGCGATAAAAAGCGTTTGCAACGTCTGTGGGACAGTGGTCAAGCACCTTGGAAAATTTGGGAGGAACAAACAGATGAGAGTATTAGTTACCGGACATCAGGGTTACATCGGAACGGTCATGATACCCTTACTTTTGTCAGCCAAGCATGAGGTGGTGGGGCTAGACAGTGACTTGTACGAACAAAGCACATTTGGACGTTATTTGCCTGCTGTACCAACCATCGAAAAAGATATTCGCGATGTTGAGCTCTCGGATTTGCGAGGATTTGATGCCGTTATCCATTTAGCGGGTCTGTCCAATGACCCGTTGGGTAATCTCAGTCCGGCCCTTACCTATGAGATTAATCATCAAGCATCCGTGCGGCTAGCGACGCTGGCAAAGCAGGTGGGGGTGGATCGATTTATATTCTCTTCTTCCTGTAGTAACTATGGTGCAGGGGGGCAGGACTGGTTAACGGAGGAATCCACTTTTAATCCGGTCACGCCCTACGGTCTCTCTAAGGTCAATGTGGAACAGGATGTGAGTCAACTGGCAGATGATGACTTTAGCCCCACCTATTTGCGTAATGCAACCGCCTATGGTGTGTCTCCTCGATTACGCTTTGACCTGGTACTAAACAATCTGGTGGCTTGGGCGTTTACCACAGGACAAGTCTATCTCAAAAGCGATGGTACCCCCTGGCGACCCATTGTCCATATCGAGGACATTTCCCGTGCCTTTCTGGCAGTTCTAGAAGCCCCTAGAGCCCTTATCCACAACCAGGCCTTTAATGTAGGGCGGAACGATGATAACTATCAAATTCGGGAGATTGCAGACATTGTTCAACAGACGGTGCCAGGTTGTCGCATTGATTATGCCCCAGGTGCAGGGCCGGATAAACGCTGTTACCGGGTTGACTGCAGCAAAATTGCCCAGACACTGCCAAATTTTCAGCCCCAGTGGAATGCCCGTAAAGGTGCAGAGGAGCTTTATAACGCTTACAAGACGGTTGGGTTGACGCTAGTGGAGTTTGAAGGACCTCGCTATCAGCGTATTGCCCATATTCAAAAGCTGTTGAGCACTGGTCAGCTGCAGGATGACTTGCGGTGGAATCGGGTTGCGATCGCAGCCGCCTAATCCCTCACCATAAAAACCGCTTTTAACAAGAGACAATATCCCATGATTGAGTTAATCGCTCCCTGTCGTTCCGATGGTGCCAATGATCTAGAACTGATCATTTCCTTTGGCAACACACCGCTAGCAGATGCCCTTTTAACCCAAGCACAGCTGGACCAGTCAGAATATATAGCCCCCCTGGACCTGGCCTTTTCCCCCAGCAGCGGCCTGTTGCAAATCACGGAGAGCGTATCGCCCGAAATTCTGTTTTGTCGCGATTACCCCTACTTCTCCTCCGTTTCCCCATCGCTACTGCGTCATTTCCGCGATAGTGCTCTGGCTATCATTAAATCGCAATCTCTCAATAGCGATAGCTTAGTGATAGAAGCCGCCAGCAATGATGGCTATATGCTGCAAAACTTTGCTGAGCAAGGCATTCCAGTCTTAGGAATTGATCCCGCCTCAGGCCCAGCAGCGGCGGCTAAGGCCAAAGGGATTTCCACCCTGTGCACATTCTTTACCAAACAGCTGGCCCTAGAGCTGGCTAGCCAGGGTAAACAGGCAGATGTTTTCCTCGCTAATAATGTTTTGGCCCATGTGCCGGATCTTAATGGATTTGTTGCGGGCATCCACACCGTTCTTAAACCAACCGGCTTGGCCGTTATAGAAGTTCCCTACGTTGTTGACCTCGTAGACCATTGCGAGTTTGACACCATTTATCATCAGCATCTTTGTTACTTTTCAGTGACCGCCCTGGCTCGTCTCTTTAGACGCCACGGGCTATATATCAACCGGATTCAGCGCACATCGATCCACGGTGGCTCGTTACGCCTTTTTGTAGGCAAGCAAGCGGCTGTTACCCCATCAGTCACGGACCTACTCCAGACGGAACGCCAACGAGGTGTGGATACCCTCGATTATTATCGTGACTTTGCTAATCGAGTCACCCTGATTAAACAACAGTTACTTCAGATTCTGCGCGGACTGAAATCTGAAGGCAAACGCATTGTTGGATATGGAGCTGCCGCCAAGGCCACCACCTTGATGAACTATGTCGGCATCGACAAAGCCCTGCTGGACTACGTGGTAGATCTTAATCCCGTTAAGCATGGACGCTTTATGGGCGGTAATCATTTGCCCATTCTCCCCGTTGATAAATTACTCGAAGACCAGCCTGACTATGTTCTAATCCTGGCCTGGAATTTTGCTGAGGAGATTATGCAGCAGCAAACAGACTATCAACACCAAGGAGGAAAATTTATTGTTCCTATCCCCCATCCTAAAATTATTGAGTAATCGAGGGATTTATTTCTCAGTAAACCGTACAAAATTGCTAGGAAATGGCCATGGCTATTGTAGTGAAAGAGGCACTGAAAAGCGCGGCAATTTATCAACGCTCTAATCAGCAATACAAAGCTCAACTGATCTACCGCCAAATACTCGAACAACAGGCTGACCAGCCTGATGCCTTGCTCGGGTTAGCCATGGCTGCCCAGGATGGTAAACAGTATAGGGCTGCTAAACTCTTGATCCATAAAGTTCTAGAGAAACACCCTAATGACCTTAAAGCTTGGTTTAGCTGGGGAAATTTATGTCAAGAGCAGGGGCTGCTGAATGAAGCTGAGTTAGCCTACAGAAAAGCATTAGCCCTCCAACCTAATTCATTTTTGGCCTACAACAATCTAGGGTATATTCTGCAGCAGCGACAGCAATGGGAAGAAGCCACTGAGTGCTATCAACAAGCATTAGCGTTAGAACCTCGGTGTAGTGAAGCGGCGCTTAGTTTAGCCAGCATCAAAAATTCCCAGGGCCAACTGAATCCTACGGAACAAAGCTACTATGCTGCCCTCAGCAACAATCTAGGATTCTCAAAAAAACAAGCGGGTGATCTAGCAACAGCCGTTGCTTACTATCGTATGGCCCTAGAATTCAGCCCTGGCCTGGCGATTGGCAACTATAATCTAGGTGTGGCCCTACAGGAAGGTGATGAAATCGCAGCGGCTAAATCGTGTTTTGAAAGCATTCAAAAACTCGCCACTGACCAGACGGTTGCTTACAAAGAGATTGCAACTCAAAAACTAAGACAGCTATCCTCAACAAAACAAAAGACCGTAGCCGGGAAACCCGTAAAAGTTGCTTTTGTCTGTCAACCCACTGTAATGACGACATTTCCCCCATTTGGCAAACCGACAGACTCATTAGGGATTTTGACCTATGAGCTAGCCTGTCTTTTGACCCAGAACTATGACATAACAGTCTATGTACCAGGAAAAATCTCCCAAGAGATTCACCATGGCAACATTACCTATATCTATATTCCAGTAGGCTTGGATAATTCCCTGGAAAAAGTCTATAAAGATGTGCTGGACATCAGCGATACCCAACCCCTGGTGGCCTCAGATCTATATTTTGAAGGATATGCATCAGCTGTAGCCAGAGAATTAAAAAAAGGAGCGTACAACATCGCCCACATCTGGACATTTTCCCAATTTGCCTCCATTATCCGTCAGCATAATCCTGAAATAAAAATTGTTCTGCATCTCGGAGATGAGCTATTGTCCAGATTGGACTCCACTCTTGTGGAACCACGGCTGAACAGTGTTGACTGTGTGATTGGATGCAGTGATTACATCACAGAGAAATTGAAGTATCGCTTTTCTCAACATGCTCACCTGTTTAAGACACTCTATAACGGTGCCAATACAGATATCTTTTTAGACGGATCGATTGAGCTTGAGGCATCCAATAATACTTCCGGTAATAGAAAACCCAAAAGATTATTATTTGTAGGAGCAGTCTCCCCAGAAAAAGGTGCTCATGTCCTCTTGGAAGCTTTTCAAAAGGTATCAAACGTCTATCCAACTATTGAACTAACTCTGGTGGGGCCTGAATATGTTCTCCCCTATGAGTTCAGCATTGCCTGTAATGATGATGCCAAAGTCAAGGAGCTGCTTTATTTCCATGAGGGGAAAAACTGGCGTAATTATATTAAACAATATTCAGCCAATCCGGATTCTTCTAGGGGCATTCAAACAAGTAAGATTCACTTTACTGGCTTAGTCCCTTACGCTACCTTATCCCGATTCTATCAGCAGGCCGATATTTTCATATTTCCATCGGTTTGGAACGAACCGTTTGGTATGCCCATTATTGAAGCCATGATCGCTGGTATCCCCGTTATTGCCACATTGGGAGGAGCTTTTCCTGAAATCATTGAGCATGGTAAGACCGGTCTTCTGGTTAAGCGCGGTGATGTGGCTAGTCTTGCAGACGGTATTTTAAAACTGCTTTTGAATGATGACCTGAGACGCGATTTAGGAAAACAAGGGTGTCACAAGGCAACAAAGCTATTTTCTTTTTGGGAAATGGCTGACAATCTAGCCATGATTTATCACTCACTCTTCTGACAAAGAGTAGATCACACAAACCTATTCAATAACACTAATAAAAATGGTACAGCAACTCATTAAATCACAGACAAATAGACAAACAGTCTCAGTAGAAAACGGCCTCTGTCCTAGCTGTGGTCATTCAGAACTTTCCCTCTTTTATGAAGTGCATAATGTGCCGGTGCACAGCTGTTTAATGCTGTCCACCCAGGAAGAAGCGCTTAATTTTCCCTGTGATAATGTGCAATTAGGCTTTTGCGATCGCTGCGGCTTTATCACCAATGTGGTCTTTGACTCAAAATGGTCCGCCTATGCCCCTAACTATGAGGATCAGCAAAGCTTCTCCCCCACCTTTAATCAATTTGCGTTAGATCTGGCTAATCATCTGATCGATAAATATGATTTGCATAACAAAGATCTGATCGAAATTGGCTGTAGCAAAGGAGATTTTCTACTACTGCTATGTGAGTTAGGCAACAATCGTGGTGTGGGTATCGATCCCAGTGTGCTGCCTGGCCGAGTCGCCACTAAAGCAGCCCATCGTGTTCAGTTTATTCAGGACTACTATTCTGAGCAGCACGCTCAATATGTGGGAGAATTTATTTGCTGCCGCCACACGTTAGAGCATATTCAACCGACGGCTGAGTTTCTCAATACCGTGCGCAACTCCATTGGCGATCGCAACGATACCATCGTCTTTTTTGAAGTGCCTGATACTATGCGAGTGCTGGATGATCTAGCCTTTGAAGATATTTATTACGAGCACTGTTCTTATTTTACTCCGGGGTCTTTAGCCCGCTTGTTTCGAGCCTGTGGCTTTGAAATTATTGATCTATATCGCGCTTATGATGATCAGTACCTGTTGATTGAGGCGAAACCCACAGCCATTCTCGCTAACCAGCTTCATCCCCTGGAAGAAACCTTAGAAGACCTCGTTAACTCTATTCAAACATTTACGGCTAATATTCAGCACAAGTTAGACCATTGGAAACAGATATTAGAAACTTTTCAAACCCTGAACAAACGAGTCGTAGTGTGGGGCTCCGGATCTAAATGTGTTTCATTTCTCACCACTTTGAATACAGTGAATTTCATTCAATACGTGGTCGATATTAATCCCCATCGTCAGGGAAAGTTTATCCCCGGTGTTGGCAAAGAGATAATGGCACCAGAGTTTCTTAAAACCTATCAACCGGACTGTGTTGTTGTGATGAACTCCATTTATCTAAATGAGATTCGAAAAACGCTTAATGACCTTGGAGTTACAACCGAGCTTATGGCAGTCTAAGGGGACCAATCCCCTAGTAAACGGCGCAGATTATACGCCCTCAAATAACACCCATGTTGCCAATTTGGCACTAGAACAAATTGGGCTTTAAATGGTGCCAATTTGGCAGCAATATTATCTTGGAATTTGCCAACAGCGTATGTTAGGTTGTTTTACAGACCGGGCTGTTGTGTCAAGAATTGGTGATTGCCAATCTCATTTGACCTGCGTTGAGGGCTATGGGTTGTGTTGATTTCTCTGGTCTGACAGCAGATATCAGCTCGGAAGATATCCGTTGGGGGATATTAAGAATCACATCATAAAACAGTTTAAATACAACACCGTCAGCCTAGAGGTTCCAACGGTGCATTAAACCACGCCCAGTTTTTTGGACGTGGACAACGTTTATTAATGAGGTGTCCCATGAGTGAAGGTTTGTCAAACCTGTCCTGGCTCAGTACGTCAGAGTCTCAGGCCTTATCAAATACATTTGCAACCAGCTTCGACATTGGTATTGATCTGATTGGTATTCAAAAAACTGGCAAAGGCAAAAATATTGTTAGGGGAGTAGCATTTGCTGATGCCAATGCAGTTTCAGACGCATCAGCGATCGCAAATAATGAAAGCGATCTTGTCGCCTTTGCATTTTCCGGGGCTGAGGCAAATGCTGCATCCTCTTCCACTGCCGTTGGCCTCAAAAATTCAGGCAAGCTTCGCACTGGAAAAGATCGAGATGTTTTTCGAGGTATATCCTTTGCCAACGCTGTAGCCGGGTCTGGTTCTTTATCTGAAGCAACGGCAGCAGCGGAATTTGGGTTAGCCGTTGCCGTTGCCGAGAGTCGAGCCACGGCCTATGCCGATGCATTTGCCGTGGGTGTCCACAATGCCCATAAAGCTGTTATCAAAACCAAGTCCGGTGGGGATGTAATTAATGGTCGTGCCTTTGCCAATGCCAATGCAGCAGCGGTGACTGGCACAAGGGCTTTTGTAGCTGGCATCCTGGCAGAATCTCAGGCCAACGTCAACAAAATTGATGTGGCTACGTCTCTGACTGTATTAGGCATTAACAATAGCGGTAAGTTAAAGACGGGAACAGGCGGTGATCGCATTAGGGGAGTGGCCATTGGTAATGGTGGTGCCTGGGCCGATGCTGGTATTACAGTTGCGGCTGCGATCGCAGATGCCGCTGCCAGTGCCAATGCTACAGCCACCGTATCCAGCCGTATTTCTACCATTGCCATTGGTCTAAATAATGGGGGGAATGGTAAACGGCAAGGTCTCGTCAAAACAGGCAAAGGTCACGATACCGTAACCGGCATTGGCATTGTTGACAGCGCCAACGCTGTAGCCAACGCCAGTGCGGCTGCTGAAGCACACGCTAAATCATCGACCAGCACAGCCGTCACCTTTACCACGGCTAAAACCGATACTATCGAAGCCATCGGTATTAACAATATTGGCGGAGTGATTGAGTTAGATGGAGGTAAAGATACCCTCAGAGCTTACGGATCTACCTATGGTCTCATTGGTGGCAAGGTAGATCTGGGTATGGGTGACGACATTTTGCACGCCGGCATCATCAAGAGCTATGAAGGTTCAACCGGTAAGGTAACCTCCTTTCACCAGGATCAAAATAGGGCATTAGAAGATGTTCGTGTTCTGGGAGGACCGGGGGATGACACGTTTATTCTCTATAGTGTTTTCGGGACCAATGCTCTTTTAAGAGGGGGAGCCGGTTTTGATCAACTTCAACTGCCGGGTAATATTGACCAATACAGCATTACCGTTGGTGCTACGGATAAAAAAGAGGTGTTTATTGAACGCAATGGAGCCTCTTTAAGTGTTCAGGGTGTGGAGCAATTTCACATTGGCAATCAAGCCTTTAATTTTAACGATCTGGCGTCTGCACAAAGCATATAGCGATTTCCGTTTGAGATGAATATATTCCGGCTATGTAGGTGAGTAGTGGTACGCGTAAGCGCATGGCCTTGGGCCGTTGTGGGGGGTATTCAACGCATTTAGGAAACGCTGTAACTGTCTGTTGCCGTTGTCAACGTGTCCTGATCGGAGTCGTTGATATAGTCTTCCCGGAGGGAATAGGGCACGTTGATTTTTATTGTTGATTAACTCGAAAAATCTCTTCTTGTTGATCAAGCAGCTGTTTTATCTTTAGCGTTAATCGCAGTTTTGTTAATTGACTGTTCCAAGCAGAGCGAGGTAACAGTGTAACCGACTCTTGTAGGTTGGAAGTATTGGTCTCCATAGAACTATTAGTTTCCATATCTGCCTTACGATTTTGCCAATGCTAAAGATTCTTCCTGTTGCCAACTGGGAGACCATTGCACCCGATCGGTGGTAAAGTGTAGCGAGTCTGTTTCATCCCAGGGAGCATCGATCAATTCTTCTATTAACTCAAATTCACCGTTGTCAAAGGGAAGACCATCGGCCTGTCGTTTGAGTAGAACCCGTTCGCGTTTACCTTGTTGCGCCTGGGTTATAGCTCGGTGGTGACAATAGGGGTTGTTGCCGCGCCGGTCAAAGAACACATGGGACGTCCAGGTGCAGCCGCCACGACAGAGTTCAGCAAACTCACAGGTTTTGCAAAATCCCCATAGGTGAGCGGTTCCCTGAGGCGTGCCTGCCCCCAGGTTAAAACGGAGCTCTTCTGTGGATTCAACAATATCGCGCAAGGTGCGATCGCGAATATTCCCTCCAGTGTAGGCGGCCGTTGGCAATGACGGGCATCCCTTGATAGCACCATCGGCCTCAATCCCCAAGGTGGACAGTCCTGCCGAACACCCCTGCCAAAAGGCCCAGTCCTCTTCCTTTCCACGGCCCCGCAGTAAACGCTCGTAGGGACCGTAGTAGCCAATGTTATTACCCGGCTGAAGTTGCACACCTTCCTGCTTTGCCCTGACGGCAATGCGAGCCAGCATCGGGTACAAGGCCAATAGTTCATAAGGCTGCAACAGAATTTCCGAATTATCGGCGGCATGGCCCATGGGCACCGTTAACTGTAGCTGCCAGGCTCGCGCCCCCGCATCGCGAATACGCTCATAAATAGAGGGTAGCTCCGGTGCTGACAACCGATTGATTTGGGTGTTGCAACCAAAGGGAATCCCCACCTCTTGCAGGTGCCCCATGGTTTGAAAAGCATACTGCCAGGTCCCCTTACGGCCTCGAATGGTGTCGTGGGTGGATTCTAACCCGTCGATGGACACCGAGACTGTTGCAATCCCGGCCGTCTTCATCTTGTGAGCGGTGGCCAGGGTAATGCCGTAGCCGCCGGTGGTCATGGTGCAGCGCATGCCGGCCTGATTGATGGCAGCGGCAAGCTCTAACCAATTTGGTCGTAAAAAGGCTTCTCCGCCGATAAGGGTAACTTCCTTAATCCCCACCTCGGCCATCTGCTGAACCAGATCCAGGGCTTCTTCTGTAGAAAGTTCTTGGGGGCGGGCATGTCCTGCCCTTGAGCCACAGTGACTGCAAGCCAGATTACACTTGAGCGTAATCTCCCAAACAGCGTAGCTGGTGCGATGATAGGCCATGGTAATTTTATGTGTTACACATTTTAGCTACTACAGAAGCTCCGGTGGAGTAATCACGCCATACATCGGCTGCACAATGGAATCGATGGGTTCAATAACAACGCCATACATGGGCTGTGGGTCTGGAAATGGAAGCGGTTTAGGTTCAGGAGTTGGATGGTCGTGCGGTTCAATGATCACACCATACATGGGCTGCACAATGGGACCATCGATGGGAAATCTGCCAGGCTTTTTGAGAAACCAGCCTGGATAGAGCCGCAACCAGCCCCCTACAGCCCCCACTAACTCTGCTTCAGACAGTTCGTGAAACTGGTTTTGTTCTTTAAGGTCTAGGATTTTTAGAGTAGCGGATTCAAACTCGTCCTGGGAAAAATCGTACCCAGCATCCTGCAGAAATGATTGCACCTGGTCTGCCGATCGTTGTTGCAGCTGTGTGATAAATGTAGAATCTTTGACCAGGCGGATCAGAAACTCTTTGACTTTTTCTAGGATGTTGTTAGGTCGCATACCCTTATCCCCATGATTGACTGGTAAAACGGCTTGGCCGCTTGGCTTGGTTATTAAAGGTATAGCGGTGGAGAGGCCATCAAAGTTGCCAAAATGGCATTTCTTTAAAGCCCCTGCGGATGCACCAGATAATTCCACTGTGAATACACCTGCCATCGTGTCAGCTGAAGAGTAGCCATTCTCTCGAAATACTGGCACCTCTATACTAAACCCATGAAACTATTCTTTAAAAAACCCTAATGACTCAACAAGCCACGCACTGCTTGCTATCTTTGGTAGGGACTAAACCCATTCATTACAAGTTAACCAAGGAGCCTGATGAACCACTTTCTCCAGATCTATGGAACCTTACCGCGAGCTGGCCCCGGCTCCAATCAGCTGACCCGACAAGCATTCGAAATGATGTCGGATATCTCCGAGTCACCCCGAATTCTTGACATTGGCTGCGGCCCTGGTATGCAGACAGTCGAGCTTTTGAATATCACATCGGGCACCGTTGTCGCCATTGACCTCCTGCCAGAAATGATTGCTCAGGTAAAAGCCAGAGCAGAAAGTGCCAGAGTCTCCGATCGCCTCGAAGTGATAGAGCAGGATATGACGAAAATGGCTTTCCCAGAGAGCAGCTTTGATGTTGTTTGGTCTGAGGGCGCGATCTATCTCTTAGGATTTGAAGCCGGTCTGAAAAAGATTAAGGACTTTGTTAAACCAGGTGGCTACGTAGCCATAAGCGAAGTGGTGTGGTTAAAACCCGATCCTCCGGCTGAAGTTGTTGAATTTTGGCAACAGTATCCTGAGATTGACATCGTGGCGGCAAAACTTGATATTATTCAGCGAACTGGCTATGAGTCCGTTGGGCATTTTATATTTCCAGCCACAGCATGGACCGAGCATTACTACACTCCAATGGAGGAGCGAATCGCTGAGAAAACAACAGAGTGGCGCAGTATCCCCGAAGCAGAG
>JBCCJR010000127.1:0-12922 GCA_039045805.1 Cyanobacteria bacterium P01_C01_bin.118 | reverse complement strand
TGGATGATGGCGGCGGTGCCTGCTGCGATCGCAAACGCCAATAACCCACTTAACCACCCCACCAATGTCCGCTGACGGTTGGTGGATGCCTTGCGGCTGGACGCCACATAGCTCCCCTGTAACGGTGTCGGTTGGGGCTGTTTTCCGGCAGACTTAAGCAACCACTGTTCGGCCTCGACCAGATCGGCTCCCCGCAACAGTAAGCTTTCTCGTCGTTGTTTTTTGTCCCAGGCGATGGCCTGCATCAACAGCGACGTATGAAAATTTAAATGATCGGCATCGGCATCTAGAGTGCGAATAAGCTCCTGAAAACTGGCGTTAAAGTCCACGCCATGGAAGTCAATCCACTGCACCTTTGCCAGTTCAGGATGAAGATTATCAATGGCGACAGGACAGTGACGTACCGTGACGATGCGTTTGTTAAGCTTAGCCGCGTAGTTTACCTCATCAGCACAATAAGGAGAGTTAACTGAGCTGGGGGAGAGAATAAACAAAAAGTGATCCGACGCTTCGATACCGCGATAAATCTCTTGCTGAAAGTCTGCCCCTGAGGCGATACTTTCTTGATCAAACCAGGTCCGTTTTCGCTGCTGTTGTAACCGCTGGTTGAGCCTGCGGGCAAAGTCTGAATCGGTGCGAGAATAGGAAACAAAGACATCCAGCGCCACCGACGATGGCTGCTGCTCACTGGTATTGATAAACTCACCCTGTAAGGAAACAGAGCTGTGGTCAGGGTGCTGTCTAGCCAGCTTGAGCCAGGCAATGGCATGTTGTAGTTCATAGCCTCGCAACAAAATACAGGGATTGTACTGCTGTCGCTGCCACTTAAGGGCTTTGGTCAGCAGTACTTTATGGGCATTGTAATAAGCCGCATCTTGTTGCAGACTACGCAGCAGGTCGCTTTCATCCTGTTGGTAATTGGCTAGGGTAACATTATCCGCCAGATTAATGTATTGCAGGGATTGGATAGAGGCTGGAATCTTTTTAACATCTACCTCGCTGATCAGCATGGGGATGATGCGTTTGTGCAGCGCTAATGCATGGTTAAGTTCCTGTTGGCAATAGCGTGAATCTAGAGAATTCGGAGAGAGCAAAAAGATAACATTGTCAGCTTCTTCGATACCTCGGAGCATAGCAGCTTGAAAATCACTGCCAAATTCGATGTCATCATGGTGAGTCCATGTGGTAATCCCTGCCCGCATCAGAGTCAGCTGCACCTGGTCAGCCACAGTCCGATCCGGCTCAGCATGGCAGAGAAACACCTGGGTCATCAAGTTGTTGGCATTCTTGATACTCTCCGTGATGAACTCACAATGTAAATCTGTGGGAATACAGGGGGGCTGCTTATGGTCAAAGCGTTTTACCAGCCATTTCTCTGCCCGCTGACGTTCTTCGCCAATGAGTAAATATTGAGTTTGTTTTTGGTGCTGTTCCCAGTCCAGCGCCTTGTTAAGCAGTTCGGTGTGTTGACGCACATAGATGCGTTCTTCCTGCAATAGCTCAATTAGGGATTGAAAGGCGGCGGCACAATTGTCGTCATCGCTAAAGTCCAACTGATTCCAGTTGATTTTCTCAATGGCGGCATGCATGTGGGTAAAGCAAGAATGATCACCCTGCCCACAGTAAGCATCCCAGTCACTCTCTTTGCCGTCAGGATAGCGCTGTTGCCAGGTCCCCCGAGAGATTTCTTCGACATGCATCAGGGGGATCAGGCGCTTATTTAACGCAACGGCCCGTTCAATTTCTTGGCGGCAGTGGGTAGACCGGGTGGCGTGGGGAGAAATGATAAATACAAAATTATCGGCCTTAGCAATACCGTCATCAATCTGTTTTTGATAGTCCACCCCCTGGGGAATTGAGTCAAAGTCAAACCACACGCTGTAGCCCAATGCTTCTAGACGATCGGTCAACTGTTTTGCAAACCGTTTGCTATCAGCACGTCCATAGGAAATAAAAATATCTTGTAGGGGATTCATAGTACAAGACAGTGGACTATCTGAGTTTTACTTCATTGCCTCAGGGGCTGTCTCCGGTATATGGACTGTTTTTGTAGTGGTTTGTATTGTGCAGTGTATTGCGCAGATTGGGGAACTGGACCAGAATGGCCATTGTCACCTAGCGTAATGAACGCAATAATAAAACGTTGTATTTGGCCAAAACTTTAGGTTTAGGCTTGTCCAGCAAACTCTATCTATCACCCACATATGACCAGCAATCCCCTCAAGTACGATGTATATGGCCTTGGTAACGCTCTGGTGGATATAGAATGCGCGTTGTCGGTAGAGGCTTTGACCGCTACTGGTATGGACAAGGGCGTCATGACTCTGCTGGACGAAGCTGCGCAGAATACCGCCATCGCTCAGTTAAAGGAGGACGTCAAGCGTTCCTGTGGTGGGTCTGCAGCCAACACCATCATTGCCATTAGCCAGTTGGGGGGTAATACCTTTTACGGTTGTAAAGTGGCTGACGATGATTTTGGTAAGTTTTACACTGACGACTTGGTGAACTGTGGCGTTGATACTAATCTGACCAGCCACGCTCCGGAAGCCGGTATCACTGGTAAATGCCTGGTGCTGGTTACCCCCGATGCAGACCGCACCATGGGCACCTTTCTCGGTATTTCAGCCCAGCTGTCTGAGGCAGATTTGAATGCGGATGCGATCGCAGCCTCTGCCTACACCTATCTCGAAGGCTTTCTAGTCAGCGGTGAAAACAGCAAACAGGCCGCTATTAAAGTCAAGGAACTGGCCAAAGCTGCCGGGCGTAAAGTTGCCATGTCCCTATCGGACTACAACATGGTGAAGTTCTTTAAGCCAGGGCTATTGGAAATGATCGGCGACGGTATCGACCTGCTATTTGCCAACGAGTCTGAAGCTCTGTTAATGGCAGAGACCGAAGATTTTGCTACCGCTATTGAACATACCAAGACTCTGGCCAATACCTTTGCCATCACCCGAGGTCCTGCCGGGTCAGTTATCTACGACGGTGAGCAACTCATTGAAATTGCCCCTCACACCGTCGATGCCATCGACACCGTCGGCGCGGGTGATATGTACGCCGGTGCCGTCCTTTACGGGATTACCCATGGTTTAAGCTGGGAAAACGCCGGTAAGTTAGGCTCTCTGACCGCCGCCAAGCTAGTCACCGCCTATGGTGCCAGAATGGCCACCGACCAACTACAGGGATTGTTAAAGACAGTGGTGGGATAGGGTAACAACGTAATCTCTCTCACGCTTCACCCATGGGAAAGGCATGATAAATCTTGTGAATGCCTTCCCAACCATCTTTTTTCCCAGCATTTTGTCTCGCAATTTTTTCTGCCGATTGGACACTGGCCGCATGTACTGACACCAGGGTTTTAGTTCCCCATTCAGATACCAAAACGTAGTACGCTTGCTGGCCAGAATCAGATCGATGCACCATGGGTAGTAGACCTAGTAACTGTATTAGTAACTCTGTCTATCGCCCAGGTTTTTATGCATATTCACAAAATTATTTTTTTTGGTAAGTCCTATTGCCTCTAGGAACGGTTTGCTGAGGTGCGATCGCTAGTCACTCGCAACGACTGCACCCTAAGATTATGAGCTGTACCTACTCCTGATCATTTCCCTTAGTCTCGATATAATACTGTGATCCCCCACCAGAGGTAGGTCATGACCCAAACAACTGATCCGCGCGTGCGGTGGACGACTACCGATCTGCAACTGCTACCTGAAAGCAGTAATCGGTATGAAATCATTGATGGAGACTTGCTTGTGACCAGAGCACCCCATTGGGGCCATCAAAAAGCTTGCGGTAATGCCTACGCAGAATTAAGGGATTGGTCAATCGAAACTGGATTAGGGGAAGCGGCGCAAACTCCAGGTGTAATCTTTAGTGATGCGGATAATGTAATTCCTGATGTGGTTTGGATCAGTAAAGCTCGTTTAGCCACCTCGTTGGATGAGTCGGGTCATTGTTAGGGTAAGAACAGAGCTGCCTGTTTTTCAAAGGTTTGAGCATCTTCAGAATCTGGAATTCGTTGTTTCAATAATTGAATCAACATCTGTGCACTAATAGCCTTATACAAGAATTTTTCAATCATTGGCTTAGCCAAAGGTCCCAGATAACTTGTGGCTAAATCATCCAGCGTCTTACGCTGTTGTTCAGTAATGAATATTTTTACAGGAACTGAGCTATCATGTCCTGATTTTTAATCAGATTTTCCAGTGGAAAGCAGTCAAGGTTTAGTTACTGAGAGCTTTCTTGAGTAAGGGTCAAACGTTTTTTTAAGAGGTCTTGACCTTCTTCGCAATCTGATAATTGCAATTTTTTAGCCAACATTGGATAATTTCAGCTTAGATTTTTCTTAACTTCATCTGCTCTCTCTTCTGAAAAGATACGATTACTTCCGGGAGTCGAGGCTGGTGAATTAATAGGTGCCTTGACAGGTGCTGTCATTATGAGATTTAGCCTATTGGCTGATCCTGATTAGAACAAGTAAACTCCAGGGGGTTGAGTCGGGCAGAGGGAGATGTTAAAAGTGGTGCAAAAGACTGCAATTGTTGGTCTTGAGAGTGTGGGTGTCACCTATGCTAACGGTGTTACGGCGCTGAAATTAGTATCTCTGCAGCTCAATCGAGGAGAGTTTGCAGTGGTTCTGGGTTCCTCTGGGGCTGGAAAGTCTACGTTGTTACGCATTATTAACTACCTCAATCCACCGACTCAAGGTACCGTAACGGTGGATGGCTTAGGCAATCTATCTGATCCCCAGGTACTGCGTTTACACCGTCAGCGTACCGGGATGATTTTTCAACAGCACCAGCTGATTGAGCGTCATTCTGCCCTCCAAAATGTTCTGATGGGGCGTCTGGCCTACCATTCGTTTTGGCGCAGTCTGTTTCCCCTCCCTCAGGCAGATCAAAGACTGGCTCTGGATTGTTTAGAACGTGTTGGCCTAATTGATAAAGCCCTAACTCCCGTCAAAGCTCTGAGCGGTGGTCAAAAGCAGCGCGTTGGGATTGCTCGTGTGTTGGCACAACAGCCTCAATTAATGCTGGCAGATGAACCGATTGCCAGCTTAGATCCGGCCAGTGCCCATAGAGTATTGTCCCTACTTCGAAGCATTTGTAAGACGGATGGGATCGCGGCCTTGCTCAGTTTGCATCAGGTGGATTTTGCCAGGGAATATGGCGATCGCATCATCGGTCTGGCCCATGGTCAGATAATCTTTGACGGTCCACCATCCGCGTTAGAGCACCATCATCTAGCAGAAATTTATGCCGATCAGACCATCGTCGTGTAACGTAAATGATCCCTAAATTTTCTCAAGGAATCATGGTCAGTATCAACTTCACACAAGGTCTTGCCAGTATCGGTCTAATGGGGATAATCACCCTCGTTGGCTGTAGCGGAGCAGCTCCCCAGGAGACTGCGGCCAATCCCTCCAAGCTGGTAGTTGCCCTGTTACCTGATGAAGATGCCGCTACGGTGGTACAAGACAATCAGGGGCTGACCGACTATCTAGAAAAAACCCTGGATAAAGAGATTGAGCTGGTGGTTACCACCGACTATTCCTCCATGATCGAGGCCGCCAGCAACGGTCGTTTAGATCTGGCTTACTTTGGCCCCCTCTCCTATGTCCTAGCCAAAACCAAAAGCGATTTAGAACCCTTTGCCGCCCGCATCAAAGGCGGTTCCGCCACCTATACTTCGCTCATTATTGGCAATGTAGAAGCAGGGATTGACGAGTTTGCCGATATTGAGGGACAGACCGTTGCCCTGGGGGATCCCGCCTCCACCTCTAGCCGGTTGTTTCCTGAACTTACCCTGGCGGATGCAGGTCTCAAGTCAGGAGAAAATTATGAAGCTGTATTTCTCGGTGCCCATGATGCCGTCGCCCTGGCGGTGCAGAATGGCAATGCCCAGGCAGGCGGACTCAGTCGTCCTATCTTTGAGTCTCTGGTGGACAAGGGAACCGTTGATGCTGACAAAGTCACTATTATTGCTGAGTCTGACGCGATTCCCCAATATCCCTGGACCATGCGATCTGACTTGGATCCTGAACTAAAAGAAGAGATTCGTTCGGCATTTTTGGGGCTAGAGGACGAGACTGTTTTGAAACCATTTAAGGCCGATGGTTTTGCCGCTATGAAAGATCAAGACTATGACGGTATTCGGAAAGCAGGTGAGGTGCTGGGATTAGATCTCGGAGAGTTTGTGCAATAGGCGGTGCAACAACACAAACCATGGCTACTATCCATGACCCTGCTGAAAACTCATCATTTGACAGCATCCTACGACAGTATCGTCGAGGATGGCTGCAACAACTGAGCCGTGTGTTGCTGTTGTTATGTTTGATTCTTCTCAGCTTTTTTGTTGTCGAACTGTTTAATGTAGACCGTATCGCCGACGGCATTCCCGCCACATTTAAACTGCTCAGTGAAATGTGGCCCCCTGACTTTAGTCGCTTTCCCCAGTGGATTGAACCTCTGCTGGACACCCTAGCCATGAGTGTAGCAGGCACTGCTCTGGCCATTGGGTTATCCCTGCCCCTGTGTTTACTGGCCGCTAGAAACACCACTCCCAATCCCATTGTCTTTCACAGCGCCCGTGGCATTTTGAACATTGCCCGCGCTATTCCAGAGCTGATTTTAGGCATGGTATTGGTGGCTGCGGTGGGCTTTGGTAAGTTGCCCGGCACCTTGGCTCTGGGGTTGCATTCCGTTGGCATGGTGGGAAAATTTTTTGCTGAAGCTATCGAGCTAAGCGATCAGGCTCCGGTGGAGGCAGCCCGATCGGTGGGAGCTACAGAACCCCAGGTGATTGTCCACAGTATCCTACCCCAGGTATTGCCCCAAATGGCAGATGTCACCTTTTACCGTTGGGAATATAACTTTCGGGCTTCTATGGTGCTGGGAGCTGTGGGGGCTGGTGGCGTTGGAGCAGAAATCATCAGTGCCCTGCGTATTTTGCAATATCAGCAAGTTTCAGCATTATTGATTGTGGTGTTGGTGATGGTGACATTGGTGGATGGTTTGAGCAGCTATTTACGCAAGCGTTTTGTCTCGTAGGGGCACGCAATGCCCCTACAGAACCCTATCCCTGGGAAATAGTGCTATCCTAAAGCCACTATCATTGTCAGCTTGCAAATGGTTGCTACGATTGCCATTAACAAGATTTGCCTTGAACCGGGAAGTCGGATCACAGTTCCTGATATTAGCTGGCATGAATTTGAAACAATTTTGCAAGATCTGGGCGAGCATCGCAGTAGCCGTATTGCCTATAGTCAGAATACGTTGGAAATTATGGTTCCTTTGCCCGACCATGAGCGTAGCAAGGTTTTGATATCTGACATTGTTAAAATCTTGTTGCGTCGTCAGGGACGTGATTTGGAGTCGTTGGGGTCCACCACATTTCGAAGAGAATTGAAAGCGGCAGGGGTGGAGCCGGATGATTGTTTTTATATTGCCAATTACGAAGCTGTTATTGGCAAAAGTCGTCTTGATTTAGCGGTGGATCCGCCGCCTGATTTGGCTATCGAGTCGGATTATACGTCTAAAACTAAGCTGGATGCTTATATTGCTTTACAGGTGCCTGAACTGTGGATTTATGATCAGGGACTCAAAGTTTATCGTTTGGAAAGAGAAGATTATCTTGAGGTGGAGACTAGCCCCACATTTCCTGGACTGTCTATCAAGATGATGGTTGAACAGGTGATTCAGCAGGCACGACAGACAGGTAGTAGTCGAGCATTAAGATCTTTTGAAGAAACGCTTTAGGAGAGCATTTCAATATCCCTTCTCCTTTGTGATTAGCTACTTGGTTGGCAATATTATGATTTAATTCCTCAGTAAACTAATTTTGCATTTAATCCCTCAGTTGCCCACTGTTTAGATTTATCTTTATTATCGGTATAAATAGTTAGCTTTTTTAGGTGCTTCAAAGCCGACACATCACTCACCTGCGTTCCGCTTAAATACAAGGTCTTTAGCTGAGAGAGTGCGCTTAAGGCCGACACATCACTCACCTGCGTTCCGCTTAAATACAAGGTCTTTAGCTGAGAGAGTGCGCCCAAGGCCGACACATCACTCACCTGCGTTCTGCTTAAATACAAGATCTTTAGCTGAGAGAGTGCGCTCAAGGCCGATACATCACTCACCTGCGCTGAGCGTAAATCCAAGGAATTTAGCTGAGAGAGTGCGCTCAAGGCCGACACATCACTCACCTGCGTTGAGCTTAAAGACAAGGAATTTAGCTGAGAGAGTGCGCTCAAGGCCGATACATCACTCACCTGCGTTGAGCTTAAATACAAGAAATTTAGCTGAGAGAGTGTGCTCAAGGCCGATACATCACTCACCTGCGTTGAGCGTAAATCCAAGAAATTTAGCTGAGAGAGTGCACTCAAGGCCGACACATCACTCACCTGCGTTGAGCGTAAATCCAAGGAATTTAGCTGAGAGAGTACACTCAAGGCCGACACATCACTCACCTGTGTTGAGCTTAAAGACAAGGAATTTAGCTGAGAGAGTGCGCTCAAGGCCGACACATCACTCACCTGTGTTGAGCTTAAAGACAAGGAATTTAGCTGAGAGAGTGCGCTCAAGGCCGACACATCACTCACCTGCGTTCCGCTTAAAGACAGTTTATTAGTGTGAGATAAAATCTGAGCTAGATAAGTCTCCTGATTAAATACATCCCAGCCTCGTCCTAGGGCATAAGCTACCTTACTTTGGTGGTCCAACTTAAACGTTTGTTTTGCGTAGTCTACTAAGGCTTCCATCGCTGCACTAGTGCCCAAACTAACCAAAGCCTGAATACATCGACTGGCTTCCTCGGCAGAGTAACTAGCCTCATACTTTAATAGCGGCAACGCTTCATTGCCTGCCCTAACCACCATCGCCACTTCATCATCATCCCTTGGCGGCATTGATGCCTTTGCACAGTCCAAAACATAGCTACGAATCTCTTCTGGCTTTATCTTTATTGCTGTCTCTAAACAGGCAACAGCCAATAAATGCAAGTATTTTCTGTTTTTAATATCACTATCATTTTTTTCACGACCAATCAGTGCCTTTAATCTGGTACGGGCCTTACTGGCCGCATTGCCATTACCCTTATCAACAAGCCATTGCAGCAGCCTACCCCGTTCGGCTGGTCTAGCCAAACCTGCGGCAACAATCATTGCTTCTCGCCACTGATCGTCTGAAGCTTTTTTTAATAGCTCCTCAAGATTATCCTCCTCCAACACGGCTTTAGCTGCCAAATACTCTTGAAATGTGCGATGGGCAAAGTCCACCTGTCCCACAATTGGTTCACGTAGTAGTGCCGCTCTGTCTATAAAGAGTGCACGAATCTGATCTCCTGTAACAGCCTCTGGCAGATTCGTTTTCTTTAACTCCCGACCAAAATGCTCATCAACTCTGTCCATTTCCAGACTTGATAAATCAGCTCGCATAAGCTTTAAAGCCAAACTTTGAAGCAACTCAATCTTTTGGTCCTCATTGAGCCCTATTGGATAAGACTCATCCAAAGCGATTTTTCGACCTGCATCTCGCCGATTGAGTAGCATATCAATGCACTCGCTGTAGAGCTTTAATCTGGCACTTGGTAACGTTTCTAGCCGCTCTCGATGCAGCGCACAAATCATTGCACAGAGTAATGGCATAGAAGCTAACCGCATGAGTTCGGGACGTTGTTTTAGCTGCCGGTTGAGATTCTGTACAGTTTGTTCAGAGTCTTGGTATGGACTTGATAATGGATCACCTGGCTGAGCCTTTGGCAGTGCCGCATGCCAACGAGTTACAAACTCTTCCACATTGGTTGCCGTCATGGGCTCCAATGTCAAATTCTTAAACTCTTCGTTGCTGACCCATGCTTCCCATTCGTCCCAAGCCCCCCCCTCCTTGCTCTTGAGACCAGAAGGTCTGGAAGTGACAATATAGGTCGCCTGAGGAAAATCAGCCACTAAATCTTTTAATGCTTCAAAGAACTCTCCTCGGGCATTCCGTGGCAGTTCATCCACACCATCAATCAATACCAGCGCCTGTCCCCGCGCTAAGTACTTGTGTACCCAATTATCTGGCATTTGGGCAGCAATATTTTTTGCAATCAATGCCGGAAACTGTTCAGGGGCAGGAAACTCTTTGCCCACTAAACTGCGAAGACGAATAAAAAACGGAATTTTTGTATTCCAGGCTGCTAGATTTTCCTCAAAACTCATACTGGCAGCTCGTACCGCTAGCCACTGCATCAGGGTACTTTTACCTGCCCCTGCCCCGCCACGAATTACTAGCCGCCGACAGTCGCACATGGCTTCATCCACCTGGCTTAAGATACGTCTGCTACCTTTACCTTTACCTTTACCTTCCCATTCAGCTTCGCCCTCTTGATACACTCTCTTCAAGGCCGCCGTAGTGCTGCCAACCTTATCATCCACTACTCTACTGGCTGACAGAGTAATGTAAGCCATACTCAAGCTTTGCTGGCTAGTCAGTCGGTCCATTCGAGGCAGACCAAACACCTCTAAACGATCCAGCTTATTTTGCACCACGCTACGATAGCGCTCCACAAACTCATCTGCCGACTGAAGCGCCAGATCGCGCTCCACCCCTAGCTGTTGAGAAATTATTTCCAACCGCTGCAACACTTCGGTATCCCTGGCCTGTTCATATCCCTCCACTGTCGGTGCCGCCTCAATCAGCCGCTGACTTACCATCCTCACGGTCTGACGATATATGGCCTGCTCCGCTACCGAAAAATCCCGCTCCACTCCCGGATTTGTTTTAAGCAGATGCTGCTCTAGCTCATCCACATCAAAATTCATCTCCGCCAGCCCCGTTTGACTCAGACCCGCTTCACATAATGTCTGTGCCAACCCAAACAAAATCGAATCTCGACTTGCTATAGAAACTTGCCGATCCTGGCCTTCAAACAGGGGGCGAATATCGTTGACCATCTGCTTGGCGATAACCTCCACTTGCCCTAAAGCATTCTGCCCTGTCGCAGACTTTAGTAAGTCACGGGTAACCGTAGTTATAGCCTTGGGTTCAATCGCGTTGGCCAACTTTGACTTAACGTCAAACGCATTTAACAGTCCCTGGGCTAGTGCAGGACCTATAGCTTTTAGAACCAATAAGGACGTAGACATGAATAGCGAATAGGTGGAATTTTCAGGTAACGTAACGGTGATTTAGAGCGATTCTAAATTATTTTTTCGGACTGAGGCTGTGAAATCGCGTTTAAATGCAGATTTCACAGCCTTAATCCATGCTTGCCTGATACTACACGTCTAGACAAGCGTGTATTAAGCCCATTCTTATAGGGACAATCGCCGTTTTAGTCCTTTTATCCGCCCTCACCGTCAGTCTGATGATCGATTTCAGTCACCGCATAAAGACTGCATCCAGGATTTTCAAAAAATAAATTGCCAATTTTGCATGATTTAGCAAGTTTGCAGCTGAGTGATGGGTGACACATCGTTGCCAGGACTGCCATAAACCGTGTCCACGCCTGGACTTTCTGTCGAGAAAGCCATCGATTTTAATTTGGGCGTAGTTCATGTAGTCATATTGCAGCCATAGGGATGGAGTGCCATCAAGGCTGAATGATGTTGTCGATCACACTTAACCTGAGGAGATATTACCTATGATGGCTCAATGGCATCGTAAACTGGGCATTGGTTTAATGATTGCAACTGCCAGTGCATCTTTGTTTATGCAGGGGCGGGTACAAGCAAATCCAAGTTTGCCATTTACCCTCGATTTTGAGGACGGCACCCTACGGGGCTGGCAGCAAACAGGCACCGCCTTTGTCAATCAGCCCACCCTCGGAGACAATCCCACTGCCCGTAACCGTGGCCAGGCTTCTCAACATCAGGGTCAGTATTGGATCGGCGGTTACGAAGACTATCAAGGTTTACCCGGTCAGCGTCCTGGAACTGTTCAAGGGGATGGCCCCCAGGGCACATTATCGTCGCCTCAATTTACAATTCCCAATGGCTCGTTAAGCTTTCTTGTTGGCGGTGGCAGTAGCTCTGCCACACGGGTTGAGCTGCTGGTGGATGGCCAGTCGCGCTTAACCGTATCTGGTCAGAACACTGAAACCATGGCCAGAGTCTCTTGGGACCTGACTCCCTATGCAGGTAGAAGCGGTGTTATTCGAATTGTAGACGAGGCCTCCGGCGGCTGGGGCCACATCAACGTAGACGATTTTCAATTTAGTCAAAGTCTCGCAACTAATCCCCAAGTAACCCAAGATTTGTCGGGACAGTGGCAGGGTAACGATGGGGGGACCTATTACATTAACCAGATTGGCAACACTGTTTGGTGGTATGGCGAAAGCAGTGATGGTGGTGCCACCTGGACCAATGTCTTCCATGGTACGGTTCAGGGAAATCGTGTGGTGGGCGAATGGTCTGATGTTCCTAAAGGTCGCATTGACCAGGCCGGTGAAATGGAATTGCAAATTGACTCCGTGGGTCGGTTAAGCGCTATTCGTAAAACCGGTGGCTTTGGCGGTAGCGTTTGGACAAGATAATGATCTAGTCAGTGGTGAGGTTGTTGTTGGAGTAGATAAAGTCCTGGTGCTTTAACAACAACCTCATAGGGTCAACCGTCGTTTTAGGCCTTCTTTAATGGCACCATACACCTCCATAAAAACGCCAAAGGACTCCTGGGAGATGCGATCGCATGCCAGATCCTCCAGCACCTGTTGTAGTACCTCATCGATCTCATGCAAACTTTCCCCATAGGAAAGATTCTCTTTTTGATGAATCACCATTAGAGCCTGCATCCGCTGTGTAGTTATACGCTGCTGATCTGATTGCTGCTGCTGAGCTTTGGCCGTAATGTCCCGCTCAATTTTCTCGCAGGCCGTAGTGTAGGCTTCGTTAAAGGTGCGAAAGGCTTCCTGGGAAATGTCCTCATCCACCAACCGCTGGGCC
>JBCCJR010000126.1:0-12933 GCA_039045805.1 Cyanobacteria bacterium P01_C01_bin.118 | reverse complement strand
GCCAGACTCTGTTTAGCTTCATCCACACGGCGAGTTCCTTCCACAACCTGGGATGTACTATTTTCAATGGCATCTACCACATCCGCAGTCTCTCGTTGGATACTATCCACAATCCGCTCAATGTCTTGAGTCGCCGCTGCAGAGCGAGCGGCTAACTCTCCAACTTCTTCAGCAACCGCCGCAAAGCCTTGTCCTTCTTCTCCAGCACGAGCAGCCTCAATACCGGCATTGATCGCTAGCAAGTTGGTTTGAGTAGCAATCTGATTAATTAGCGAAACCACTTTAGAAATCTGTTGAGACGATTCGCCCAAACGCTTCACCTTCTTCGCCGTTTCACCCACCGTGGTTCTTAATTCCAAAATATTTTGAACCGTCAGATCCATGGCCACACCACCAGTTTCCGCCGTTTGCGACGCTTCGCGGGCCACCACAGCCGCCTGCTGGGCTCGATCGGCCGCTTGGGTAATAGCCATAGTCATAGTTTCGACAGACTCCAGGGTTTTAGTCGTCCGCTCAGACTGCTGCAAAGCATCATCCGCCAGTGCCTGCATCGCTAATTCGTTATCACCGAGAGAGGTATTTACCTGGACCGCTGACGTTTTCACCTGGGTCACAATTTGTCGCAGACTCTCAATGATGGCATTAAAGAAGTCAGCAACGGTGCCAATTTCTCCCGCCGACACATCTGCCCGCACGGTTAAATCACCGCGAGCTGCCCCCTCTACATCATCCAATAAACCAAGCAGCTCCATTTGGAGAACTTCTTGACGCTGTCTACGTTCTTCAGAAAGTGCCTCTGCTTCTAACTGAGCCTGTTGTTTTTGCTTAAACAGACCCACCTGTTCGATCGATAAACCCACCTGCAAAGCAGCCTGCTTAAAGAAGCTGACGTCTAACTCACTCCACACCCGTGCCCCTGAACACTGGTGAGCCACCAGTAGTCCCAAGAGTTCACCATTCTCAAGGATCGGGGCAACTAGATTAGCCTTAACTTTAAACGGCTTTAACTGTCCCAAATGACATTCAGTTAAGCCAGCATTAAAAATGTCATTGGTTGCCTGTACTCGTCCACGACGATAGCGTTCCACATAGCTATCGGCAAAGCAAGGGTCAGCAATATTTGCACCAATGGCAGCAGGCCATCCCATCCCTACAGACTCAGAAATAATCTCACCGCTCCAGTCTTCATTAAAGCGATAGACAATTACCCGATCCGCTTCAATAGCCTTACGCACATCATTGACCGCAATACTATAAATACGCTCTTCGTCAAGGTTGTTTTTACGGAGGTCGCTGGTCAAGTTAGCGAGCTGGCTGGAGCGGCGAGCAGCCTGGGCTTGCACACTGGCCTGATCGATAAGCGTCCCTTCAGAACTCAACACCGTGCTGGTCAAATCATTAAAGGCCGCTGACAGCTGACCAACTTCATCCCGAGCAAATACATCCGCTTTAACAGTACGATTTCCCCCGGCAAATGCTTCAGTGACTCGCTGTAGTCGCTTAATCGGACTGGCAATGGAACGCCCTAGGAGCTGGGCTAAAAATATGTCAGCCAAAATTGCCAGCAGTGCAATTAAAAACTGAATTCGTAAACTTCTATTAATGAGTTGCTGGAGTTTTACTTCTGAAGTCCCTCGAACTAAGACCCCCACCGGATTGCCATTAATATCATCTAAGATTTTCGCCGACATCGCATAGGCATCACCATCGGGTTCCACGAGACGCTGTGAGACAGATGTATCCGGATTTTGCAAGGCCTGGTTAAGCAATCGTTGAACGTAAACTTCGTCACCTATTTCGACAGCCTCTTCGCCTTCAACTCGGTCAGCGGCTGCAGCTAACGAGAAATCATCTACTCCATCTGCCATATAGATTGCTTTGTAGCCAGAGCTAAAGGCATTCACACTACCTTCAACAATCTCGTTTTTACCATTGATAATATCTCCAGCCAGCAACACCCCCACTACACGATCAGCTTGCTGATTGGAAAATACCGGGGTAGCTACATAGCGAATCAGAGCCTTATCTCCATCAGTGGCTAACTCTACACCTTGACGCTGTAGTTCACTACGTTCAACAAGAGCATTAGTCTTGATTTGCTGTTTCCCAGAGACAACTCTAGATACCAACCCATCAGGATCCAAATCTTCACCGGTTCGAGCGGTCTGGGCATTGACAATAACCTTACCGTTTGGACTAATCAGGGTGGCATACTCAATATCACGGGCGTCAATTTCCCCCTGCAATATATCCCGCACTGTAGATCTATCGCCGCTGCTCACCTCATTAGAATTTTGAGCAACTTGCTCCGCCAGATTTATAATTGCGGTATTTTCAGACTGGCCACGAAAGCCAAATCCCATCTGGTTAACCTTAATATCGTATTGAATCTCTGTAACCGATAGCTCGGCAACTGATTGTTCCAAGAGTTGCTGACGAGCTCCACCAATAATCAGCAGGGAGCCTGCTCCCACTAAACCAATCACGGAAATAACTTCTGATGAAATTAAACCGATTAGCTGTTTACTGCTAACGGGTAAATCATAAAACCATTGCAGTAGAGGACTAGGACCTGAAACCTCTAGTTTTTCTGGGGCATATCGTTTCTCATCGTGGTTGTACTTCACTCCCCGGTAAGACAACATATTGCTCTGGTCAGCAGCAGCTCCCTGGTTAACAGGCTCAGGGGAAACTGGGGGAACAGGATTAGCAGTATTTTGATGACCCATGGCCGCACTCTCTTCTAGTTGAGCAACTAGCTCTCGCTCCAAACTTTGCCCTTTACGATCATTCAACTCATTTTGATCGTTTTGAGCATCATCCTTTGTCTCCATAATCTTATTCTCTATGCCTGGATCACTTTCCACAATGTCTTGATTAGGAATCCCCTCAACGGTGTCTACCTCAGGGTTGGGCTCAGCATTTGAGTTTGTACCAACATCCATGGCCATGAGAACTTTCCTTTAGATAGCGTTTCAATAACAGTTCTTAGAACAATTAGAACAAATATATATAGTTAGTCAGATCCACTAGGATTTAACTTTGCCAAAGGGTTAGTTTGGCTGTAGCACTGAAGACTGTAACAGCGACTCAACATCTAAGATAAAAATGGCCTCCTCGTTGTGATTAACACAACCAGTAAGATAAGGCAAAATAATGCTGCTCACGTTATTCGGTGGTGGATGAATCGCCTCCGGAGGAAAGCTCACCATACCTTCGATGGATTCTACCTGCAGAGCTAACGGTGTAGATTGACCTTGAATAATAATAAGGTTGTACTGCTGGCTGTGGCGATCGGGTACAGGCAACCCCAACAAGCGGACTAAGTTAGCTACCCAAAACACACGTCCCCGACGATTGATAAGCCCTAATAAAGCCGCAGGCATATTGGGCATTGCCATCACTCGCCGAGTCCCCAAAACCACGGCTTCTTGAACCGCATTAGCTGGAAACATAGCCACCACATTGGGAGCTAGTTGAAACTTCAGAAACGATTTGGCTAAGACGGGACGGTCTTTTTTTAAGGATAGGATAGACAAAACAGTGACCTCTCAAATGCGATCGCTAACTATTAGCTTAGAGGACGGATTTAATGACCTTGAGTAACTCTTCGCGCTCAAATGGCTTCGTCAGATAGGCATCTGCCCCTTGTCGCATGCCCCATAGTCGATCAATCGCCTGATCCTTTGAGGAACAAATAACCACAGGCACATTTTCAGTTTCGGGTGTACGCTTGAGGCTACGGCATAGCTCAAAACCACTCATACCAGGCATCACAACGTCTGTGACAATTACATTGGGCGGCGTAGCCGTTGCCTTTTCCAAACCTTCTTTAGCCGTCACTGCATGAATGACGCTATAACCTTCTTCTTGCAAATAATGGCTAATTAACTCTCGTTCAGAGGGCGTATCTTCCACAATCAGAACTGTCGCCGTTTGAGTCATTGTCATAATTTTTTGCTATCCCCTAAATGTGTGACCAGGTATGTCTTAAGCTGTAGTGGAATTATCAAAAAGCCAACTCCCACAAAACATCAAAATATATTTCCACAAGATTACTCTTATCTGGATCCTACAGCTGGCAAATGCATAAACACCATTTTCAAAAGTTCTGACTGGCTAAACGGCTTGGTAAGGTAACCTGAAGATCTAACCAATTTAGCTTTGGCACGATCAATAAATCCCGTATTACCGGTCACCATAACGATGGGAGTATTCCTAAAACTCGGATGTCTACGTAAGAGAGAACATAGTTCGTAACCATCCAGGTTTGGCATGGTAACATCTAAAAGAATCAAGTCCGGCCGACAACGCATGACTTGCATTAACGCCTTTACCGGATCGTTGATAGGTACAACATTTAAACTCTTGTCATTCAGAAATTCTTGAATTGCGTTGAGTACTGTCGGGCTATCGTCGATGCAAGCAATCGTGTAAGTAGCTCTACGAGCATCACTGGGAGCAGCAGATACCTGGGCAGCGCCACCCAAAGGAGCAGGTGAAGTCGGCGCTACGGTATTACCAAACTGAGATGTCTCAGGATTTACTAGGGTGTTGACTGACGTAGTAGGTGCTGATATTGCCGGAACGCTAGATATCCTAGCCTCAGAGGTAATGGCGGGGGAAACAGGTCGAGACGTCAACAAACTCTGACGTCGATTTCGCTGGCAGATTTCCACAATAGGGCGCAGATCCAGCTGACAAAGCACTGGATATTCGCCAATATCATCAAGACCTAACAAATCATAGCTGCCTTCCTGTACCCCTAAGAAAGACTCAATCACCTCAATGGCCATGGCCCGGATCAAGTTACTAGCCTGCTCTTGTGTCAGATGGGACTGCTCCACCAACCAGCTAATTGCCTGATAATCAGGGGTTAACGGCGCTTGTTTAGGAGACTGTTCAAACATCAAACGCAGCTGAACTCGCACAGCACCGACCAAACTAGAGATCTCGTGACTCAGAGCCTGGAGATGACGATCCAAACGATCAAAGGGCGCATCTGTGTCCGTAGCAAAGTTAAGCTTGCCTTGATTGAGAAAAAGCGACCATGAGTTAGTCCCCGAGTACAACTTGAAGTGACCGCTCACCTGACGACTAATCAGCTGAGCTAAAAAGCTTAGAGGATGTAACTTCTGGGTTGCACCATAACCCATAATCGAACGACTGTTCATAACTGGATGTTTAACGATACAGCAAAAAGCCAGAACCCTTTTGGGGTAATAGCCCACAGCACAGTAGGCAAAAAGCCTAAAGCACATTGGCCAGAGTGATATAGATATATAAAATCTCGACTCATAAACCACACAAATGGTTTCTTAGCCACAGTGATAGATGCATACGTAAATAGAATTAAATTTATTATGCGCTAGCGGGTCTATGAAAGAATTCCGTAGCCTAACCTCTAGTCCGGACTATCTAATTGCATTGGCTGCAAAAATTACGACTTAATCACTGTGTTCATCAAAATTTAAACCATTACAAGAATTAATTGAATAAAGCACGGAAAAGACAGACATTTTCTATCGTAAGTTTGGACACTTACCTATTGAGAATACCAGTAAAATTGCGTATTCTCAAACGAAGTCTTGATGAAGAAACCCCCTTAAACTAATAGTTCCCGTAACGCTTGTATCAATAAACACAGACCTAATCCTCAAGGGAATCATGCCTGTTCTAAGTCAATCCTTGTATAGACAGATAAGTTATCAATTTTTAGTGATAAAGCAGTACTGCTTTATCAAGCTAAGCGACCTGTCTAAGCAAGGTTTTAATTTGCTCTTGCTGCTGCTGATCAAGAGAGCGCGGAAAAGAAAGCTCTAACGCCACACGGTAATCGGATAGTTGAGTTTGCCCTCCCAGAGCAGCACTAGCATTAGCACCGCCACTGTAAGCATTAGACAGTTTAGGTAGTAATTCCAGACGCTCCACCTGGGCCATCAAATCGTAAGCGTTGATGCTATCCACCTGGGGATAAACCTGTAGATGTAGCAAAGGATTATTATCTTGCAAAGCCATGGCCGCAGTGCTGGCATCGCCCAGTAACTCCAAACGCATATCTCTGGAGCCCAACTCAGTGATCATGGCCGCTTGCACATAGCTACCCCAGCCTTTCCAGCGTAAATCGCTCATCACCTCCACTTGTTTGCGCATTTTCACGCTATTTGCTGGTCGTAGCTCCTGGAATGCCCGTCTAAGACTCATCAAAATAAATTTCAGTGAGCGCCATGGGTTATCTGCATTTTCACGACTCTGGGAGTACCATTTACGCACATCGGAAAAAATGACTGTTGCCAGGTCATCTTTCTGCGCCTGAGTCATATCCACAAAACTAATGGCTAACTTTGTCTGTAATGAATCCGTCGCACTGGCTCTGATAATCTCTGCATCTAGTAAAGCAACGGCTTGATAGTCACCAAAGATTTCCAGCTGTACTCGATCTGAAATATTAGGCCATATATCTAGTAAAACCTGAGTACCGGTCTCACTAATGTCAACCGTTGTCCCTTCCCAAACTTGACCATCATCGCTGTAGATTCTTGCAATTAACTCACGGGGTAGACGGTGGGACTGACGCAGCTGAGGTTGTTCAAAGGCCACCAAACAGGCCGCCAACACCAGAGCCAGGTTAAACACACACCAGAGGGTATTAATCAGCACGGCCTGGGTATCCAGGGGACTCAAAATCAGCCAGATCGGAACAGTCAACAGTGACGCTGCCGTAACCGCCCCCAGAACAACGAGATAGCGCACACTATCAATGTCAAAGCTGCGGGATTCGACAGAGACTCCCTTATCAGTCACGTTAAAGGATCCCAGATTAGGGTTTATCAAGGCCAGCAGAGTGACAATACCGGCCTGGAATGACATCGCAAACTCATAGATTTCATTCCAAAAGGAAAATCTAACATGCTTATAGGCAATGTGATTTGCATGCATCGACAGGACAATGTGAGGCAGCGCATAAAAGAGGGTTTCCACACCCAGACCTTTTACAGGATTAATCCCAAACAGTAGGAACAGGTTGGGGGCAACCGCATACATCAGTCGGGGAAATCCAAAGAAGAAGTGAGATGTGGCACTAAAGTAGCAAAATCGCTGAGACAATCTTAAATTGAGTTTCCGGTTAAACAGCGGGTTTTCGATTCGCAGAATCTGCGCCATTCCCCTAGCCCATCGCACCTGTTGACCAACATAAGAGGAGAATTTTTCAGGAGCCAGACCGGCCACCATAATTTTGTCGTAATAGACGGTTCGATACCCTAAGGAGTGCAAACGCAACGAGGTATGACAGTCCTCGGTCACAGTTTCAGTTGCAATACCACCGATATCCAACAGATAATTACGTCGAATTACCGCCGCAGAACCGCAGAAGAAGGCAGCGTTCCAGAAGTCGTTCCCTTTTTGCAACACCTTATAGAACAACTCATTACCTACTGGGATCTGTCCTTTTGTCAGTAGATTACGTTCAAAGGGGTCAGGGTTGTAAAACCAGTGAGGAGTCTGTACCAAGGCCACCTTTTTATCAAAGAAGAACCCGACCGTTTCTTTCAAAAAATTCCGCGCTGGAATGTGGTCACAGTCCAGAATAAGAACTAGTTGCCCATCGGTTTTAGTCAGGGCTGTATTGATGTTGCCTGCCTTGGCATGATCGTTATTATCACGGGTGAGCATGATACACCCCAGCTCCTCACACATCTGTCTGAGGGCCATGCGGCGCTTGCGATACTTTTCGGCTCGACCATCATCTAAGACATAGACGGTTTTTTTGCCCGCTGGATAATCAGTGTTAAGTGCCCCCAACACTGTCTTGCGAACAATATCAACATCCTCGTTGTAAGTGGGAATATAGATATCCACTGTGGGCCACTCCTGCTGAGGCCACTGATCGAGGGGAATGGATTTGCGATCGCGAATCCTCAATGTCTGAAAGTACGACAGCAAAAGAGTGGCAATAGCATAGAGCTCAGCCACAAACAGCAAAATCGAAAAGAACCCGTCTAGCCAAGAATCAAGGTTGAGGGTGTAGTTAGAACGGTAATACAGATAACGAAGCGTCGTAATCGTACTTAACGCCGCCAACAATAAGTGCAGGTATTCACTTACCCGTTGACTGGACTGTCGTTCTTCTAATCGCAGTAAAACCTGTCCAACAAAGAGCAGAGCCAGTGCCACTAGCCCCTGCTGAACGATAGTTGGCCGCGCCGTCATAATCGGCCAAGCAAACATGGTTAGACACAATGCTAAAACCAATAGCTGCTGCTTGGTCAGCCACTGCAAACTCCGATCAAACCAATCAGGCAAGGTAATGATCAGTAGCTCAATCAACAGGGGGCGAACCTGTTTAGACAAGTAGGTAGCGACCAACTGTCTGATATCTTTCAGCCGATGTGTAATCATCAATCGTCCAGTCATGATTACAGTTCTCCCGGCGCAGAGGGATCAGTCATGACGCCTGGCGCAGCCGCCATGGTTTCGTTGCGCTTCAGATACGCCTGGAGCACACCGTAAAGTAACAGTGACAATACGATAATGCCAGGAATCAGTAGGAACCAATTACCCTGGATCACAGTAATGGCTTTTTGAAATGCGCTTTCCTCTTGGACATCTCGCTGGGCTGAGCGTTGCAAAAACTCCAAGTTGTAGGCATTGTCATCATAGGGAGACGGTGTTTCATCATTGGCACTAATTAGAGCTGTATCGCCTTGCAATTGATAAAACAGCGAGTCTAGTTCCCACAAATCCCGCAGTTGTTTTAATCCATCTTCGTTTTGAGCCGTCATGGTCAGCAACACACGAGAATCATTCCAAGGGGATAGTTGCTGTTGTAAAACACCTTCAGAATCTGGCAAAGTTTGGACCTGACTATTGCCCCACTGACGCGACTCTTCTTTGAGATTAAATTCGGCGGCATCCAGTGCTTCCACCAGGGGAAACTGCGATCGCAGACCAATGGCAACAAGATGATGGGAGTCTTGCACTTCCTGCGGCAATTTATCGACTGGATAAACCCCAACTTGGATAGCCTCTGAACGACTCAAACGACCAAGACGTTCGGTGAGTTCTAACATCACTGACAGTTCAGTGATGGAGGGTTCATTGGGCATGACAATCGCCGTGCGGGATAAATCTTGGGGGGATGCAAATGGATAGCCAGCTTTTAACAAGTTCAAGTCAGGTAGCTTTGCAACCTGTTGACGGTTCAAATTAAAGCTGCTGTCGCTATGGATCGTGCCCCACAGTTGGTGGTCAGTCACACGACTACAAGAACGTCGCTCCCGAGGGTCAAATCGCAGATAAACTTTCAACTTGGACTGGGGAGTAATGTGCTGCTCTGGCAGCTCCACCTTTAATGTAGCCCGACGCTTTCCATCAATAGAGTCCAGACGACGACCGGCAACCGTAATCCCATCCAACTGTACCTCCACCAACGATGTGAGTGGATTGACCTGAGGTCCATAAGTGTAGCGTAGAGTCATCACATTTCCAGGCAGGAAGCGATCATCTGGCAGTGCCTTGAAGTCAAACTCAAACGGGGGGGCATGAGCTCCTCGAATCACCACATCATCAAGGGGCTCATTATTAAAGCCCTTAAGATCGCTCAACTCAAAATTATCGGATAGGGGCAGATAGCGCGGCCAATCACGGATATCTGGAGTCGTAATCTCCTCAACATCATTTACCAGAACAACCTGACCCGCACCGATTTTACGATCTTGCGACTGAGTCAAAAACTGGACAGCTTTAGACACTGCTGTCGGTCCATTGCCCGTTGCTACCAAAACAGGAGACTTTTTGTCTTCAAGAACAGTCCACATTAAAACTCCAGTATCCGAAGAAATAAGCGTCTGTTTTGGATCTAACCAACGCTTATTTTTTAATGTCAGTGGCAGATCAAGGGTTTCTAGCAATGGCTGCTGAGACGGAGTACCAACCACTACCACCCGATTGCCATCAGCCACATCATCCAACTTATCAACTAAATCTGTTTCCAGGGGACGATAGTCAGCAATCCGCCCCAGCGATGCCTGTAGTTGCGCAATAGCTGTCAACCAGGCTTCATCTTGATCAGCGGGTACCACATAGTCAATGTGATTTGTTTCCAGACTCAAAACGTCAATTAGCGGATAGGGGTAGCTATTGAAATCTAGCTGGAAGGGCTCAGCGTCATAATTGAAAACCAGTTTGGAATCCGGTAAGATTTCTGTCCATAGCGACGGATCAAAGGGGTCCTGAGTACAGGTGGGCGAGTTGTTTTGCAAACCAGCAATAATTAACTCGTTATAGTCTTTAAGAATTCGAGTTGGAATATCAAAAACGATAGTCCCCGTATCGCCCTGTTTAAGATTTAGGGGTACGCTACCAACATTGTTGTCGTTCACAATGACATTTAAATTGGAACGAGTTGCATAGAGAGCCCCAGAGTGGCGATAACGCAACAATATCTTGACAGATTTAACCGACCAGTTACGCGGGCGAGTGAACCGCAAACGAGATTCGTTATAAATACCTTCTAATCGCAGCCGCGTTCCTACCACTGGGCTGCGATTAAATTCAAGGACATACTGGCTTTTATCCTCCTGTTCTAGCTCAGCAGCTTGAGCATCCTGTAAAAGATCTCGTCCGGCCGTAGCCCCGTCTTCATCACGATTTCGACGATCACCTGCAGTTCCAGCTTCTGCTGCATTATCTGCAGCCCCCGGAGATGACGTCACCTGCGCCATACTAGGGGCTAATGTTGTCACAGATAATAGAACAGATAAAAACAGTGAGATAAATAAGCGTTTTCTAATAATCCTTAAAAACACTGATGTAAGCACTCCCCCCAGATACATACCTAGGTTAATTAATCAAATATCGGTTGTTTTAACCACTGAAAACTTATATATTCTGATACCCTTAGAAGGATCTTGAGTCCAGTGTTAACCAGACAGTGAATACTTTGCAAGTATTCACCCGATAGCTTTTTGATTTACACATAGTTTGGTCGTGAACCCTGATTCGCTTATAAAGATTAGCGGTATTTTTCTTAAGGAACAATGCAATTAAAGCTCTTACATAAGCTTTCAACTTTAACTATCAAGCCTAAACGGTTCAATCCGGTAAAGTTCAGGCAAGTTACGCTTTAAATATGAGTTTTTATATAAATGCCCCGGTATCTATACCTCCTTCATTATGTGAGTTGTAGAATAATTATAGTTATCTATAAAGTGTAAGTCTGCCTATAAAGGAAGCATTAAAAGCGCTCATTTTTCTATGATTTTTTAGTAAAAATTGTGGAAACAGTTTTTATTAATGGCCTCTGTTTCCAATGCTCTGTTGACTAAGCAACAATCAATATAGATATGTAAAACACATACAACTAGTCATTTGCCTGGATTTCTGGAAAGATATTTCCTGGTCAGGTTAGCTATGTTGTGTATTTGTATTTGCTTTCTATAGCAACTTTCATTTCTCAAAATTTGGGTAGCTTAATTCTTTAAAGGGCAGCTGTCACCTTATTAGAACATTTGTACTTATATTGGCAATACAAATTTATTATTTTTACGACTATGGCTGCAAGCTTGGTTAAGCAATCCCGCTTTCGTACTGTAAAGCTCTGGCTAGTTGGCAGCCTAGGGTGCTTCTTAGGTAGCTGTGGTTTCTCAATTGAGACGCCGAATAATCCTGTTTTAATTAACCGCCTGCCGGTGGCTGAGATGGACTTCAATCTTGAGCCCGGTAGAAATAGCTACACTTACGGGCTTCAGGGAACCGCCAACTTTCCAAACCAAACAGAGCTTAACGTTCTGGCCATGCGTCAATTGGCATCAACTGACCAAACGGCGGAACCCAAGCCAACCTACTCAGTTTTAGATTATCAAGTGGTGAGAGTGCAAGATGGTCAGTGGCAAGGAGAACTCACACTGAAGCAATTAGCAGCCGATGGGACTCGCAAAGAGACCTGGCAGCTAGATCAGGCAGATTTAAATCTGGATATCGAACCCCTTGATGATGTTGTTATCATGGCTACCTATACGCCATTAGACCAACTAACAACTTTAGAAAGAATTCTTGCTCAACAGGGATTAAAAGTATCTCCTGATTTACTCCAAACCACCATTGAGGGGCAACGCTATTTGGAAATGAAAAAAGTTTTTGATATCCCTGTCGATCAACAGGTCAGTGAGCGTCCTAAGCCCTATAACGATGGCTGGGGAACACGTCACATTTTGATTGATGAGCCTCCCATGCCCTACCAGGTTGACTTTCCTGACGAACGTCAAACTAATCGTCCAGCCGATCCAAAAGAGTTTTTGTATTAGCGTTCAACAACGTAATGGGTTTCTTCTCACCATCTCTCTTTTTATTGTTGAGGTGAGTGTACTCATTGGGCAACGGTACTGATGGTCCACTGTCATGTTGAGAGAAACAATGAGAGTTGTCGTAAGTCAAAATCCATAGACAGTAACCCTTGCTAAATTAGGCAAAGTTGTGATTGTAAGAAGCCAAAATTTAGAATTGGTTTATTGTTGTCTGTATGTCCTAGGAAAGCATCGCTGCATCCAGGTTGGCGGTATCAATTTCGGCTCCTGTAAGATCTGCGTCAATTAAATTAGCGCCCCATAAGTTGGCACCAGACAAACAGGCATCTCGTAAATCACACCCCTGTAAATTGGCTCCCCACAAATCAGACCCAGTAAAGTTTACTCCCACAAGATTGGCACCGCTAAGATCAATCCCAATTAGGGCTAGATGACTGAGGTCAGCTGCCCACAGGGACTGATTTGGCCCTAAGCAGTATACTCCTGCCCACTCCCAGTCAAAATCATCAGGCCATTGAGTCGCTGGGTCACAGACAGCACCATAAAGACAGCTTTCTCTGAGATCGGCCTTGCTTAAGTCCACACCAAACAATGTCGCCTTTGTCATATTTGCTCGGGTCAGGTTAGT
>JBCCJR010000125.1:0-12981 GCA_039045805.1 Cyanobacteria bacterium P01_C01_bin.118 | reverse complement strand
CTCCCTCGACAAACTTGTTTATGTTGCCGCCAGGCCATTTGTCCATTGCATACATTGCTGGCAGATTGCTGCCCCGAGTCTCTCTGGCCGCCACGTTAGTGGGGGGAATGCTGCCGGATATTGATATTTGCCTGGTGTTTTGGACCCAGTTTAATCAGGTCCACCGGATGGTTACTCACAATCTGCTGTTTATTATTCTGGCAGCTGGTTTAGCTAGCGTTGCCGTGCGTCAACAGCGCGGCGTGTTTTTAGGACTGTTAGTGGGCGGTGGGCTCCATTTATTGCTAGATGCTTGTTTCGACACCAATCCATCCAATGGGATTGGCGTTGCCTTACTCTGGCCCTTTAGTAACGACTATTTTTCCCCAATTAATCTGCTCGTACCCCCAGACAACCCCGCCACCTGGCATCAGCCCCTGGCCATGGTGCAACAGTCGTGGGCCAGTCTCTGGTGGGAGCTGCCGCCTTGCATTCTAGCCCTGGGACTGAGCCGCTGGCTAAATGTAAGGTAATCCTTAAAGTCGGTGGACCGTAGTCTGATACTCAAACGGGTAGAGTTTAATAGATAATAGTACACACATTCAAAAGTCCACGCATCTCTATCAAACTTTAGTTGTAAGGAAGTTCCTGCCCAAGTTGGTTTTAAGGAGCTTCAAAGGGTATTTCTCTCTATGAAAAAGACGTTTGTCCTCGATACCAATGTGCTTTTGCACGATCCCAAAGCTATCTATCGCTTCGAGGAAAATGACGTCATCTTGCCTATTGCGATTATTGAAGAGCTGGATCGCTTTAAAAAGTCCCTGGATGAAACGGGACGCAATGCTCGTCAAGTCGCCCGAACATTGGATCGGTTGCGCAGTCAGGGTAGCCTGACCGAAGGAATTCGTCTGGAAAAAGAGGGGGTGCTTAAAGTATCCCTATGTCATCAGGAAACCCTATCGTCCCTGCCCTTGGAGCTTGAAGGGGATAAAGCTGACAATGAGATTTTGGCCGTGGCCCTTGAACATAGGCAGCAGTGCCAATGTCCGGTGGTTTTAATTAGCAAGGATACCAACCTGCGGATTAAGGCAGATACCCTCGGTCTTGCCGCTGAAGATTATGAAACCGATAAGATCGATATTGATGATCTATATTCTGGGAAAGGGGAGCTATTAGTTGATGCAGAACAACTAAGCCAGCTGTTCCGTGGTGGAACCTTAGACTTAGAGGGAAAATTTTATCCCAATCAGGCCCTTACCCTGGTGGATGTGAATAATCCAGCCCACACCGCCCTGGCTATGGTAGATGGCGAGTCTGGCCATATTGTTCCCTTGCCCAAGGTCCCCTATGCCGGTATCTCTCAGGTACATCCCCGAAATCGAGAACAGAAGTTTGCCTTAAATCTGTTGTTAAATGACAAAATTCCCCTGGTTACTCTGGTGGGTAAAGCCGGGACAGGAAAAACGCTGTTGGCTGTTGCTGCAGGTGTACAAAAGGTATCTGAAGATCGGATCTATAGTCGGTTGCTGATCTCTCGTCCCGTTGTGCCCATGGGTCGAGACATTGGTTATTTGCCTGGGGACATCAATGAAAAACTCACCCCCTGGATGCAGCCTTTATATGACAATTTTGATTTGATTTTTGGTACCCAAGACCCTACGGGAAAACCGGCTCACTGGCGACGGGGCCATGAAGAACTGATGGAAATGGGACTGTTGCAAATTGAGGCGCTCACCTATATTCGAGGGCGCACCCTCCCTCAACAATTTTTAGTGGTAGATGAGGCACAAAATCTCACTCCCCACGAGGTAAAAACTATTTTAACCAGAGCTGGAGAAGGCACTAAAATTGTCTTAACCGGTGACCCTGCCCAAATAGACAACCCCTATGTGGACTCGGCCAGCAATGGCCTGGCCTACGTTGTGGAGAGGTTTAAGCATGAGCCCCTGGCGGGACACATTATTCTGACCCGGGGGGAACGGTCTGCCCTGGCGGAACGGTCTACAGAGCTACTATAGGGAGTTCGCTCGCTAGGCTCGCTGGGAGGAATGGGAGGAGCGCGAGCAAAGCTCGCTGGGAGGAGGAGGAGGAAAATCCTGTGTTCACTATTGCTTCCCCCTCTTCCCTTCCCTCCCCCTCTTCCCCAATGCCCTCCATTTAAAAACCGGGAAAGCTAAAATAGACCCATTTGGCATCATTTCTCAACCATGGCTACTCACCAGGGCGATTATGAAAATCTGCTGGCAAGGTGCAGCGATTATCGAGGGGCATTGGCCTTGCTTAAGCAGCATCGGCCCTATTTAGAAATGTTGCCCAGTATGCGGCGTCCCCAGGACAGCATCGTCACGATACCGCTCCCCAATATTCGTATTCGTCATACGGTGGATAGTCTAGGCCCCATCAATACTCGTCGTGAGGTGGTGCCCCTGCCCTGTGATTCGGTCATGCTTATGTGTGACCCGGAGTGGAAAATAAAGACAGGGGTGGATGTGGTTCTGTTTATTCATCGACCCGATGAGGATTTTTCTGAACTGTTGACGCGGTGGCGACGTACCCAAATATTGCTGTCGGAAAACTATGAGTGGCTGATGCCAAGACAGTATGAGCATCTGTTAAACGAGGGGTCTGAGCAGCCCTATCCATTATTTATTACCTTTCCCCAGACGCCAGAGCGCATTATTCGCGGTCTCAATGGCGCTAAACTGCCGGTGATAGTTTACACCCCCACATTTTGGAGTGATCCAGAGGAGCGTTCAAATCTGGTGCAACCCCATCAGGTTGAGTCCGAGGAACTGACGGATGATGGGGATGACGCTCTGCGGGAATGGGGAATTGATATTGAAGCGATGGACGAGGGCAACGAGTAGAGAGGAGAGACCACACTCCTATGGTGGAGTAAGATCTCTCTGGCTGTGGCTGCTGCTGTTGGCCCATCTGGTTTACTGGCTAACGGCTTTTCCCAATCCTGATGAGGCCTATTACTGGCTCTGGGGACAGCATTTAGACTGGTCCTATTACGACCATCCACCGTTCCATGCCTGGGTGCAGGGGCTTTTTTCCTATCTGGGGCATTCGCCCTTTGTGCTGCGATTGCCCACGGTGTTGAGTAATGGGCTATTTTTCTGGACGTATTATCAAATTGCCCGCTATCTCTATGGCCCACGGCACCGGGAGGCTTGGCGCATTATTGTCCTGTGCTGTTGGAGTAGCCCCCTGTACTTTTTGTTTTTAACTCTGGCCTGGCATGACCAGTGGCTGATTGCGTTTTCCCTACTGTCGGCCTACTGGTTTGTGCGGTTTTTAGATGGTGTTTGGCACCAGTGTGGAGGTCATAGTGTTTTTTTGTACGGTGGGGCAATAGCTCTGGGACTGGCAGGGCTGTGCAAATATACGGCAATGTTTGTGGGGCTGGCGGTGTTAGGGGTGGTTATTTGGCACCCGAGGCTGCGCAAACTGCTGCGGGATGGTCGGTTATGTGGGGCCGTTGCGATCTCATCCCTATTTGGCCTGCCCATTATTATCTGGAATGTCCAAAACAATTGGCTGTCCTTCCAGTATTACCTGACTCGCAGTGTGGATAGCGGCGGCAGTGCCAGTCTCAGGCCAGATGCCGTATTGTTTTTTTGGCTGACGGCGGCCCTGATTTTGTCCCCACCCTTGGTATGGGCCATGGTCAAAGCGTTAACCATTAGAGCTTTCTTGCCGTCCCCCACTTATCGGGCGACGGCCATCGGTCTGTTGGTCACCTCCACCGGAATCTTGTCTTTGGTAGGATTGTTCTCCACCGCCCTCTATTATTGGAATATTTTGGCCTATCTGTTGGTGATTCCCCTGGTACCACTCTTTTTTATGGCAGAGGATTTCAGCACATACCGCCATACGGGTTGGCTGAACGGTATTCAAGGTCTAGGCGTCATCGTTGCCTGGTTATTATTGATTAACTACTGTTTTTTACCGATTACGGCCTTGTTTAGCCCAGATGGCGACCCCGATGGGCGTATGTCATTTGGTTGGCACCAGGTAGCAACAGTGGTCGAGGATTGGCGACAAGACGATGAGCTACTGCTAACCACTGACTACCGGTCTGCGTCAGCTCTGGCCTATGCCCTTAATGACAACAGTATTTTAGCCATCTCTGACCGCATTGATCAGTTTGATATATGGGCTAACTCACGATCACTGTTGGGTCAGTCAGCCTTAGTGCTAGCAGACGATTGGCATCCTTTTGTACAAAACAATCTACCAATAGGTCCGCTAAAGTTAGACTCTGGCTGGCAGCAGGTAGCTACCATTCCAGTGAAGCGGTTTGGCATCAAAATTAAGGACTACTATTTATATTCGGGCATAGTGCAGCAGGTTGAGTAAGAGAGGCAAGGGAAGAGGAGGAAGAAATAGGCATATCCTCCCCTGCCTCCCCTGCCTCCCCTGCCTCTCAGCTTCCCTCGATTCCGGCCTGATGCTCACACTTAAACCCCTGATGTCGCCACTGTTCCAGGTTGACATCAGCCAGGGCGACAACCTGGTTACAGTCAGGTTTATACACCTGCGCGACAACGGCCCACAGTAAGCTACGACTGATATCCAGGGTAGTTTTGAGGACTGTTTCCTGATTACCTGGAATTCCCTTTTCACTCACAATCAGGGGCTCTATCCAAATCCCCCTAGCACCAAATAGAATCCGCGCCAGAGTTAGAGCCCGGCGGGTATGGCTACCGGAGGTGACCAGGGTGATATGGCGTCCTCCCCAACGTTCCACCAGGGGTACTGAGTAAACAAAATTTCCAAATGTGGACTCAGCACAGTGTTCTAGCCACACTTGCTGTAACGATGCCCCTGCCTGTTCAAACAATAGACGAATACAGGGATCGGCAGACCCGGCAGAAACCAAAATGGGCACAGGCTTAGTCCAGGTACTGGCCACAGTGGCCATGTACATCTCTCGACGAATGCTGCCCCCCAACACCACATAGGTATCCGTCGGCAATTTGCTAGTACGCCAAAGATTATTAGTCGTCACTAAAGTAGCAATCGCTACCGTTAACAATAAGCCCAGACAGACATATCTTAGAGGGCGCTGTAATGACCGAGGAATAGACATCGATATACCGTTGGATCGTGCTTCAGTATATGTACTCCTGTAATTACACGGCTAAAAGAATATTCTACAGATGGACTATGCAGCCTTTGAGGGCTTAGTATTGACTTATTTGGCATTATTGATTACTACTCCTTGGAGATTGCTCAAAAATATGGCCAGATAGTACCCATAACGAAGATAAGGTTTGGATAAAGATCCCTCATTTTCACGCAATTTGCGTGTTTATTGCGCTAGATTTAAGGCCAGTATTTATGCTGAAGATTCTAGCTACGCGAGGGTCTAATTCTAAACGGTGTGTTAGCTAACACGGAAATTTTGAGTTTCTAACTCACGCTGATTTGGGATTTCATAATTAGTGATTATTTTTGGTTAGGGTCAATCTACTGCCTCACTCTATAGTTTCTGATATTGCTTCCATCCATTCCGCTAATTCCTGCCGCAACCGGTTCAATGAACACTAACCTAGAGTTTCTCCGCTCGACTGGCGCGATCGCAACAGCTATCCTCGCCCCTGTATTTTTAACCTCATCTCCGGCTGAGGCGGCCCTGACCGATGGACCCAAGGCGATTTTAGATGAAGCCTGGCAGATTGTTTACCGCGAGTATGTAGACGATTCCTTTAATCGCACCGATTGGGTTGAAGTCCGTCAAAATCTTTTAGGTCAAAACTACACATCACGTCAGGCCGCTTACACAGAGTTACGTCGTGCCCTGCGCCGTTTGGACGATCCCTACACACGTTTTTTGAGTCCTGACCAGTATGCCGAACTCACCGATCAAACCTCAGGAGAAGTGTCGGGGATCGGTATTCGTCTGACGCGAGATCGCGCTGTGGGCAAGGTAGTGGTGATTGAGGTATTGCCGGGCTCCCCTGCTGAAATTGCCGGGATCGCTGTCGGCGATAGAATTTTGCTGGTAAATGGTCGCTCCACAGATTTTCTCAGTGCAGAGCGCACATTGCAGCTACTGCGGGGCGATGCAGATACCCAAGTCACCCTCACCGTCGAGCGTAACGGTGAACCTGAAACCATTGTGCTATCCCGCACTCGTCTGGAAGTCCAAATAGTCAATGCCAGGCTAGAACCCCACGATGGTATTAATGTGGGCTATATCCGCCTGGATGAATTTAATGCCCATGCGGCGGAGCAGATGGAGGTGGCCATTGCCGACCTCAGCGATCAGGGGGCGGAGGCCTTTGTTTTAGACCTGCGAGATAATCCTGGGGGCTTACTACAGGCGAGTATCGATATCTGTCGTATGTGGCTGCGTCGAGGGCCCATCGTGCGTACGGTTGATCGCACCGGCGACAGCGAACAAATTTCTGCTAATCGTACCCATTTGACCGAACTTCCCCTGGCGGTTTTGGTCAATGGGGATTCTGCCAGCTCCAGCGAAATTGTTACTGGAGCCCTGGGAGACAATGACCGAGCCGTTGTTGTGGGGAGTCCCACCTTTGGCAAAGCCCTGGTGCAATCTCTCCATGGTCTTTCTGACGGGTCCGGCATTGCGGTCACGGTGGCTCATTATTACACCCCCAATGGCACTGACATCAGCCGCAAAGGCATCACTCCCGATATTCAGGTGGACCTGTCTTCCGATGAAAGCCAGGCGTTAAGAAACGATCCTGAGCTCAAGGGGACGGCTAAGGATGCTCAATTTTCTGAGGCGGTGGCGGCTCTGGAGCCAGCGGTAGTGGCCGCTAGACGTCGTGAGCGTCTTTCCACGGTCAGTTCGCCCGTAGAACCGACTACTCAGCTGGGGCGTAGAACTCCACTACAGTAAGGTTTGCGTTGAGGACTGACTAGTCATTGACGCTGTGGCGAGAGAAACTGTAGATTCGCTGGGTGCTGAGTTGTTCTTCAATAACGGCGGGGGACTGCCAGCTAAAGATCTGTCGATCTAAACCCACCTGAAGTGTGGTGAACGGGTCATTACCGTTGGCGATCAGCAGATCCAATTCTTCTAGATTGGGCCATTGGATCAGCTGCTCTAGCAAGTTTGCGATCGCGCGCCGATACTGATTCTCAGACTGTTGGTACCAAGTACTTTCCACCGGTTCAGCTACCCCCAGATTCACAATCAGGGCCTGGGGACTAAACAGTGATACTGCAATAGAACGGGCCTCTTCCTGTAATAGCAGCCCAGCATTATGGGCCAGCTGTCGCAGATGATTCACCTTTTCATAGCGCTGGGCGGACGGCAGCGGCTCTGCCCACAGTAGGGCAAAGGTTCCCAAGTACGACCGCAGGAGCAAGTGCCCCAGTTTCTGCGCTTTGGTGGACAAATAGTCTGAATTATAGGTATTTGCCTCAATCAGTAGGGGCACCCGGTCCACCATCTCTAAGCCATAGCCTTTGAGACCGGCGATTTTACGGGGATTATTCGTAATTAACTTAAACTGATGTACCCCCAAATCATTCAATATCTGAGCCCCAATCCCATAGTTACGCTGGTCTGCTGGTAGCCCCAGCTTTTCATTGGCCTCAACAGTATCAAAGCCCATATCCTGCAGGGAGTAAGCCTTGAGCTTGTTGACCAAACCGATGCCTCGACCTTCCTGGCGCAGATAGACCACCACCCCAGCCTGGGCATTCTCAATCATTTTTAGGGCGGTTTGTAGCTGTAATCGACAGTCGCATCGCAGAGAACCCATGGCATCGCCAGTCAAACATTCAGAATGCACACGGACCATAATGGGCTGGCGGTCAAACGTCACTGGATTCCCTTTGACGATGGCCACATGTTCTGAATTATCTAGCAAATTGCGATAGGCATAGATTTGAAACTTGCCAAACTGGGTGGGTAAATCTGCCACCGCTTCCCGTTTAATCAGACGCTCATTACGGAGTCGATAGCTGATCAAATCCGCAATACTAATTAGCTTTAGCTGGTGATTTTGCGCGTAGTCAATCAGCTCTGGCAACCGCGCCATGGACCCATCGGGGTTTTGTATTTCACAAATAACGCTGGCTGGATACAGTCTGGCCAATTTGGATAAATCTACACCCGCTTCAGTATGCCCCGCCCGCTTCAGTACTCCGCCTTCCTTAGCTCGGAGGGGAAAAATATGACCCGGACGTCGTAAATCCTGAGGTTTAGCATCAGGGTTAATGGCCACCTGAATAGTGCGGGCTCGATCCTCAGCGGAAATGCCCGTAGTTACGCCCCAACTCAGACTGGCATCGATGCTGATGGTAAAAGCCGTTTGTTCGTTTTCATCCTCAAACCCGTTGCCACTGACCATCAGGGGCAGGTCCAACTCGTCCAGTCTTTCCCCCGTCATGGCCAGGCAAATTAACCCCCTAGCCTCAACGGCCATAAAGTTAATCATGTCAGGGGTGGCGAACTGAGCAGCACAGACTACATCCCCCTCATTTTCACGATTCTCATCGTCAACAACAACAATGGCCTTACCCGCTGCTAAATCTGCCAGGGCCGCATCAACACTGTCAAACTTAAATGTTGCTAACTTTTGATCAATTGCCTCACCCGAGGCAGAAGACTGAGAGGATGGATTAATATTGGCAACCACTGATTTCTGACCGCTGACTGTCGTTGACTGCCAATAAATTGTAGTGTTTTATTCACTCGTTTGTAGTGGATCAATCAGAACAATGGGATGACGGGTAGGATCCTCCTGACCACTTTGTTCACGCATAATGCGTGCCGATTGCTCTGGGTCAAAATTATGGCTAAAGTCCTGCCACAGGCCAGCGTGTTCTTTCTCTAAAGAGAGAATTGACTGGTTAAGCTGCTCTAATTCCGTCTGTTGCTGACGATAGTAGGGCAGTAGCTTGGCAATGGTGGAGGCAGCAACCACCGCTAACAACAGGTTAACCGTCAACTTGACCGTGGATTCCAAAATCAACGATTGGCGAGCTTTTCCCCTGGCAACCCATGGTGTCGTTCGTCGAGCCATCTATAAAATTCCAGACAGTTTTACCGCTTCAAAGTTTGACCACATTATGGGACCTATTGCTCAGTTTGCACGATAAATTTATTCATTTCTAGAAAATATCCAAATTTTGCTGTAAATGGGCTGTCAAACGTGCTCATTTATACAATTGGCGACCACTCTTTATTGCTCGTGCTTAAGCGGAATCAAAGGGGCTGTTTTCCCATAGTGGACAAACAAAAAACCCCAGGCAAACTGCCCGAGGTCTCCATAAACATTGCTCAAAGGTTATCTAAAACGTTTTGGCCAACTTGATTAAAACCGAGCGCTCAAACTAAATTAGCCAAAAGCCCGCTGGCTTAAAAACGGCTCAGCCCTACTTATAGAGTTCGGTGCCAAGACGAAGGGCCAAAACACCTGGGATTAAAGCAATTAGCAGGGCAATAATGATCTGAGTATCGGATAAAGCCATGGCACGCCAATTTCCTTACTAAATGTTAACTACTATGCTCTTAGAGAATTGTTGACTAAAACTGACTCAATCCGACGTTTTACAAGCAATCTGTTACAGTCTTTAACAAGCAAGGTGCCAAGGTACTTTTTTTTCTGCGGTTACATCATATCTGATGGTTTCTTGAGTGACCTTCGAAATAAGCCGTTACCAAGCTTTTGATCTGCAGCCATAGGTATGGCCCCTCTGTTTATTCACTAAAGGAACTCCCTTAGCTAGGACAGGTCTTTAAATCTATAGAGATGCCTATGGGGCTGGTTTAGAATGTAGCTTTAGCAACATCAAATTTGACTGTGGATGGGGTATCACTATCTACACACATTTTAAAGAAGCGGTCTTTAGAACGGCTATAAAATTACATTTTATATTCAATGAATGCAGATCTCTCCGGCACGAATACCCCTAAATCAGTTGTGGTAATGAATGATTCACAACCGTTTGGGGCTGCTCCCACATTTCGTTCCGCGTTGGATCTAAAGCTAACCAGGCTCCAAAGGGATGTGTTGCGAATGGGGGCTCTGGTGGAAAGTTCTTGTTTGCTGGCCAGGGAGGCACTGTGCGATCGCAACATCGACGCCGCTAAAAGCCTCAAAAAACATGACAAACAGATTGATCAGCTTTACCGCCAGATTGAGGTGGACTGCATCAATCTAATTACCCTTGAAGCACCGGTTACTCGCGACCTGCGTCTAGTCAGTGCTCTGATGCAGATGATTCGCGACCTGGAACGCATTGGAGACTATTCAAAGGATATTGGGGAAGTATCTCTCAAGCTGTTTCCCTATCCTCCCCACGATGCCATGGACCAAGTCCAGGTAATGCTGGACCGATGTCGCTCTATGGTGGCCCTTAGCCTGTTGTCTCTATCGGAGTTAGATGCAGAGGCTGGCATGGAAATTAAGGAAAAAGATGACGTTGTCGATGACGACTACGACCGTCTTTATGATTTATTTGTGCAGACTCCAGCCATGGGGAGCAATATCGAACCCACAGTCTTGCTGGTGTTGGTAATTCGCTATCTAGAGCGGATTGCCGATCATGCCACTAACATTGGTCGTCGGGTGGTGTTTGTGGTTACTGGTGAGCGGCGGTAGCAGAAAAAATAAATTATTTGAAACCTATTTGACATAATGTCAACTTTGAGGAACACTTATACCGTTCATATGCTAATTTTCTTGAGCGTGCTCAGCTAGGGGCGGTTTAAGAGCGACAACTCATACTGTGCAGCGGGTAGTTTAGCGTAATCTTTCAGGGATGCGTCTTGGGGGAGTGCCCTCGTGCCTTGATGGTTTGCTGGTTGCTAAGGAGTATGGCTGTTGTGGCTTACGGTCCGATCAGTGGAGTAACGTTTGTCATTGGCTTTTGGGTTTGCTGAGGCTGCGGCTTGGTTTCTTAGGAAGCTTGCATCCTGAGCCCAGTCTCTGTCCAAGAAACCAGTGGCATTGTTTTACTAACACGTAGGATTCATCGCTACATGAATTTTTCAATTGCTTCCCTGTTAGCTAACTTTTCCAACGATAAGCTCGTCACTACCAAGACCCTGGAAAAGAAGCTTAATTGTGCCGATGAAGACCAGCTCAACGATTTAAACATTGCCCTAGATGCATTGGAACGCATTGGTGTCCTGGAAAAGGATCGGGGTAAATATCGCCGTATTCACGAAGACGGTGTGATTGAGGGTAAGCTGCGGTGTTCTAGTAAAGGGTTTTGCTTTGCCATTCAGGACGAAGAAGAAGCGGATGACATCTATGTGCGGGAGGCTCACCTTAACCATGCCTGGAATGGGGATCGAGTGCTGGTTAGAGTTACCAAAGAAGGTAACCGTCGCCGCAGTCCAGAGGGAGAAGTGCAGCTGATTTTAGAGCGGGCTAATTCTTCGGTGCTGGCCCGGATTAGAGAGTCTGAAACTGACAGCAGTCTTCAGGCGGTCCCCCTTGACGATCGGCTGTTATTTCAGCTGGATCTTAAAAACCAGGAGGAGGATGAACTCAGTCAGGAGGATCTTCAGGCAGCCATTGATCACCTGGTGCATGTGGAGATTTTACGATATCCCATTGGTCAGCATCTGCCCCATGGCAGGGTGGCGCAGATTTTAGGCAGTGACGCTGAAGCGGCGGCCGACATTGATATTGTTTATTGTAAGCACGACCTGCCCCGAGCCTTTCCTGAAGAGGTGATGATGGCAGCAAAAGCGTTGCCAAATCGGGTACGTAAAGCAGATATTAAAAAGCGCATAGATTTACGCGATCAACCCACCATCAGTATCGATGCTGAAGGGGCTCAGGTAATTGATGATGCCTTGACCCTGGAAAAATTAGATGAAGGTAACTGGCTGTTAGGGATTCACGTAGCCGATGTTTCATACTACGTACCCGCCAATAATCCTATTGATCAAGAGGCATTTCGGCGAGGTACATCGGTTTATTTGGCAGATTCACCGGTTCCTCTCTTGCCACCACCGCTTTCCACATCGCTGTGTGCCCTACTGGAGGAAAAAGAGCGGTTAACAATTTCGGTGATGGTGATTCTCTCTGGAGAAGGAGAAGTGTTGGCCTATGAGATTCAACCATCGGTTATTTGTAATGACACTCAGCTAAATTATCATCAGGCTCAGGCTATTTTAGAAAGAGATGATAAGGATGCCCTGGAGGCACTGTCCTTCAAAAAGCGAGACTTAACTAAGTTTAAGGAAAGCTTTGAGCTGGTGGATCAGTTGTTTGAAGTTAGTGAACTCCTGCAACAACAGCGCAATCAGAGAGGGTCTTTTGATTTAAATTTACCGGATCATGTCTTTCCCGAAGAAGCTGGAGAAGAGTTGTCCCATTATCTCTCTCCTAAGTTTCAGCATGATGACGAGGGCGGTCTCGGGGTGATGGTGGTGTCTGATCTGCTTCCGGCTCGACGGATTGTGACGGAATGTATGTTGTTGGCTAATCAGCTGGTGGCCAAGCACCTGAAGGAACTAGGGGTGCCGACTATTTATCGTCTCCATGGCACACCGGATCCCGGCGATGTGCAAGAGCTGATTAAACTGGCTAACAACATGGGGCTAAATTTACAGCTAGAAAATGAAGATGTGGTTCTGCCCAAGGATTATTTAGATTTTGTCCGGCAGTTTAGCCAGTCTAAGGCAGAGAAAGTCCTGACCTATTTGCTGTTGTCCACCTTAAAACCCGCTTCCTACAGCAGTCATTCCGATGGTCATTTTGGGCTGGCTCTAGAAGATGGTTATACTCACTTTGCCTCACCGGTGCGGCGTTATCCTGATTTGCTGGTGCATCGGGTACTGCACGCGGTCTTTAATGATGGTCGCGATCGCAAAACCACCCGCTCCAAGGATCGGGTTGATCTCCGCAGCAGCAGCAGCCACGGAGAAGTGAGCTGGAGTGTGCTGCCCCCCGACGTTCACAATGAATTTGAAGAAAGCTTTCACCACATCACCACCCACCTCACTGAGCGTGAGCGCCTGGCCCAGGAAGCCGAGTCCGATCTCGAAGG
>JBCCJR010000124.1:0-13019 GCA_039045805.1 Cyanobacteria bacterium P01_C01_bin.118 | reverse complement strand
CTTAGTTGAGTCAACTAACACATATGCGGAATCAAGTATATTGACCTAGCGTCATACCCTTTTAAGGGCTTATCAAAAGTGAAAGCAAAATCCCCTAATCTAGAAAGATAAACTGACTGTTAAGAGGCATCACTATGGGGCTTTTAGTGGATGGAGTTTGGCAAGATAAACAGTATGACACTGCCAGTACAGGAGGGCGTTTTGTTCGCAAAACCTCACAATTTCGTAACTGGATCACCCCTGACGGTGTTCCAGGGCCGACGGGTACAAAAGGCTTTATAGCTGAATCTGGACGTTATCACCTCTATGTGTCCTATGCTTGCCCCTGGGCACATCGCACACTCATTTTCCGAGTCCTTAAAGGATTGGAGGAGATGATCTCAGTGTCTGTGGTTCACTGGATGATGGGGGCACAGGGTTGGACTTTTGAGCCTGGGGAAGGGGGGGCCGACCCCATCATTAACGCCCAATACTTACATGAGATTTATATCCATGCCGATCCTCACTACACTGGGCGGGTAACCGTGCCAATTCTGTGGGATAAGCAAACCCAAACTATCGTCAACAATGAATCCTCAGAGATCATTCGGATGTTCAATAGTGCCTTTGATGGCTTGGGAGCTAATCCAGGAGACTATTATCCTGAGTCTTTAAGAACAGAAATTGACGCTTTAAACGAGCGTATTTACAACACAGTTAACAATGGCGTTTATAAAAGTGGTTTTGCTACTACCCAGGCAGCTTATGAAGAAGCGGTTACCCCTCTGTTTGAAACACTTGATTTTTTAGAGGAGCGGCTCTCAAGGCAGCGTTATCTAATGGGCAATCAGTTGACAGAAGCCGACTGGCGGTTATTTACAACACTGGTGAGATTTGACCAGGTGTATGTTGGCCACTTCAAATGCAATATTCGACGCCTTGTGGACTATCCCCATCTGTGGGCCTATGTGAGGGACTTATATCAGACTCCAGGTGTGGCTGACACCGTTGATTTCAAACACATCAAAAATCATTATTACCAAAGTCACACGACGATTAATCCTACGGGTATTGTGCCTGTAGGGCCAGAAGTTAACTTTATGGAACCTCATGCTCGGGGGGCTGCGGTCGGGATCTAGTGCTCAATTCTGTTTTAATACCTTAAAGAATTGAAGACGCAAGGGACATAACATGTAATCGCGATCGCAAAAACGACTATGGCCTGACCTGGATTGGTGCGAGCTAATGCGTTAGTTGCTTATCTGTTCATTTCACTTTTTAAAAGTTTCATTTCGATACTCTTTCGGAGACAATCCGGTCCAACGCTTGAAGGCTCGGCGAAATACTCGGGCGTTTGCATATCCAAGCAGTTGAGCTACGGTTTCAACAGTGATCTCGGGGCTACTTAGAAAGTTTTTTGCATTGGTCAACCGAATTTCATCGATAAGTTTTTGCAAAGATGTACCATGCTGCGTTGCTAAACGCTGCGCTGTACGCAGGCTGAGATTTGCTGCTACTGCTGCTGCCACTACTCCATACTCGCCGTGGGCGGCATTATCCATAATGCTCCGACGCAGCGGTGCAAGCGCTGCTGGATAATTATCGTCATTTAACTTTTGACGAAGTTCGACAAAATGCTGCTTAATCAGCTCGAACATCTGAGGATTTGCAGAACGAACAGGTCGGCAAAGGATATCTAGTGAAAAAACAAGTGCATTGCGACCTGCCTGGAATAAGACAGGTGATTGAAAGAATTCCTCATAAGGGCCTAGCTTAACTGCTTTCTTGTTAGCAAACTCTACTCTTTGTAGAGATGCCCCTGGCACAGTAATCGTGCTCAGAAATCTCCACAGGACCCCCATCGTTGCTTCCATGGTGTAACCGTTGTCCATAAACTCGCAGGGGTGAGCAAGGACCAACGCACCCTCTGATGCTGTTTTCTCAAGGTGTACAGCCGACTGATCTGCAATAATGGAGGTATTTTCGACAAACCAGTTGAGTGCTGCCTCAAAGTCGGTCGCAAACTGAGCGCCCTGAACCAGACCGCCAAACATTGAAAACGGAGCACAGTGGGCAATCTCCATGGAGACTGCCCGATCTGGAAATTTATCGGCAAGTACCGTCATTAATTCCCCAACAAAAAGATCGGGGAGTCGAGCATTCTGATTGGCATAGTCAAGTTCTGAAATATCTATGACTTGAGCAATTTCATCCAGTGATAGCCCTTGTGATACAGCGTAGGAGATGACTGTTGTTGATAAACTTCCAAGTGATTCTGGCCTAACAAAATCGACACTAATAGTCCCTTCGCTGGCGTCCATAGACCTCCTCCTTTTCGGTTCCGAGTGCAAAAATAGATTGTGATATCAGGAATTTGAAGTCAAACTAAATCTCATCAACTTTTATTCAATTGATTAAATTTTAATCAAAAATATTATAGTACCTTTAGAGTTTCATGAGTCTCTTATGAAAAACTCATATGTTGGCAGAGCTTTATGCCTTCTGACATTGTGATAAAGATTCAATTCACGCACTTGTATTTGGTGGCCATGGTGGAAAATTCTCTACAAGTCCCTTCATCAGCTCCCCAACAATAGGATCAGGGAGTCGAGCACCCTGATTGGCATGGTCGAGTTCTGATATGGGCTTGAGAAATTTCGTTGAATGTTATCCCTTGCGATGGCATAAGCGATCGTCATTGTTGCCAGGTCCCCCAATTTCTCAGGTTAAAAAATGGCATAAATGATCCCTTTTTTGACGTTCATGGTCCTCCAAGCTTCATGCCCTTACTACAAAATTAGAGGCAACGGAAAACAGAGGTCAAAATTAACATCCTCATAGTCATAGTAGCGACAGGAGAATTAGTAGCAACAGAGGAATTCATTCCTCAATTTGGTCGAAGAAATTTCGCTGCACGGGACCAAACCGCCTGATGGCAAATATTCCAGGGCGGCGACTTAAAACATGTCAACCCCTCAATGAGGACATCATGCCCCTTAAAGTACTCAGACTAATAGTCATAACGTTTCTGACGCTCACGGTACTCGTGGGTGGCGTAAAAGCCCAAGAGAAAGACCCCTTTGCGGCACCCACACGAGCCTGGGAACAGGGCGCGATCTATCAAAACACCATCCCAAGAGATTTTAAGACCCATATCATCGTGAATAACGAAACGGACCGCGCGAGGGCCGAGAAGATTATCGAGCTCTACCGACTGTTCGAAACTAATCCCACTAACGAAACTCTCCGTGAATTCATCTCTGACCGTTATATCCAGCACAGCGTCATGTTGCCCAACGGACGACAACCGCTGGCCGAGTTGTTTGGTGGATCGGTCGAAGAGTATCCGGTCGCGATTGACATTCACAAAGTGATCGTGGTGGGAGACTGGGCCATGGCGCACGTCAATTTCCGGAATTTGGACAACGACAGCCCCGAGGATAAGGGGATGGCTGCCGTCGACATGTATCTTTTCAACTCCGATGGCAAGGTCGCCGAGCATTGGGATTCCCTGCAACTTGTGCCGAGCCATTCCCCAAATCCGAATGGCATGTTCGTGACACTCTTTGCAGGAGAATGACCCGATGAAACTCAAAACACTTTTAGCGAGCACTGCACTCATCACCACTATTTTAATGCCGACGCAGACCCTGGCAGAAGCACCCTCTGCGCCAGCGGCAGACCAGGAGATGCCCTTTTACGACCGCCACAAGATCGACATCAGCAACCTGTTTGATTTCTACGAGGGTCTGCTGCTCGCAGATGCGATGATCCATGCGGACGCGATGTTTGACGCTGAAACCAAGTGGCGGATGACCCTGCGCCAGATGGTTCTCGCAGGCAGCGGCCACCATACCGCGCGCAGCGCCTACCAACTCTCATTGATGGGTGTGCCGTTGGCAGAGATCCACGCAATTTTCGCACCTGATTACGTGGAGAGTTTGGAGGATCCGCGATTGAAGGCCGCGTTCACCTATATCGACGTGATGGGCAACTACCCGATCACGTCCTCTGCCGATATTCATGCGCTCCTGCGTACCCATTACCCAGACCGGCAAATTGCCGAGCTGATGCAGCTCGGGGCGATCAATAACTCTAAGGCCACCCATGATGCCGTGTTGCCGATTGCGACCGATCAGGAGACGCTCGATTGGGCCATTGAAAACCTGTCTGCGGTAGGTTGGCAGCCCGGCCACAACGCCGCCACCTCGCCTGAAGAACAGCGCACCAACCCCTTCGTCGGCAATGCCCTAACACAAGCGGTGGCGGAGATTGACACCAGTTGGATCCGCGATGATTTGGGCGCGGTTGATCCGGTCTTTGAGACGGATTGGGTCAATTACATCACCGGGTATGACATCCCCACCATTACCTTCGACGGCGACCAAGACGGGATTGAGGAGCCTTTTGACGCCTTCCCAGTCACGCTCCTTGAATGGGAAGCACCGGGGTTGCGCGAGGCCAACCTGCCGCCAGCAGGCACCCCACCCTTCAATGTGGCCGCCTATGACTATGACTTCTATGACGGTCCCCATGGGACCGAAGCGAGGGTGCCCTATAGCGATCGAAGTCGGTTTGATACCTACTGGGCACGGCAAGCGGCGTTCGGCACTTTGGCCATGGACGAATACATCTTGCAAACTGAGCGCACAATGGAGTTCGCCGAGATCTGGTCGATGTTTTTCGTCTATCAGCTCGCCAGTGGCTGCGTTCATTGCCAGGCCCATGGAGCCTTTGGCATTTATGACTACACGGAAGCCGATTACTTCCAAGCCGAGATCCCGCCAGAAGATCGACCAGAACTGATCGCATACATCCAATCCCTGATGGATTTCGAACGGTCTCGGTTCGTCGAGCCAGCGCAGAGGGCGGCCCTGCGGCTCGCGCGCGATGCCGGTCGTCTGCCAACGCGGGTGACGTCGGCCCACATCGAGGAGCTGCGTCGGCACTTTACCGACCGAGAAATCCAAGAGATCCTGGCGATTCCGGTGGTCACGGCCTGGCTCTCTGGCAGCATGCAGTCGATGGCAGCAGTGACCGATCAGCTCAGCATGAGCTGGGCGATGCGCAATCTCGGCCCCATGGGCTGGACGCCTGGTGTGCACATCGGTTTGCCCAACGAGCAGCGGCCCCGACATATGAGCCAGCTCATGGATTTACTGGTGGCTGACATGAACACAGGTAAAGTGCCAAACGCTGCGACGGAGTGGACCGGTCTGCCGGTGCCTTTGGCCGTGGATACCGATCGCGATGGTGTGGAGGATGCCTTTGACGGCTTCCCCAACGACCCAAGTCGCTGGGCGGATACGGATTTCGATGGCATCGAAGACTCGTCAGACGATGACATTGACGGTGATGGCATTGCCAACACTGAAGAAGTCTCTCTGGGGATCTTCCCATACAAGGCTGATTCGGATGGTGATGGCATTGACGATCCAACCGAGCTCAGAGCTGGAACTGACCCTGTCGATCCTCGCAGTCTTTAATTCTCGCCATTGACGCGAGGAGACTGAGTCAGGCTATCTTGCTCAGCCCATACCGAAATGGCGTCGCCGCCTTGCCCTAACCGGATCTGGCGGCGGCGACCGATTTAACTGCGCAAATCCTGACGGTTTAACCAGCGCAGCATCAACTCTGCAATACGTTTAGGTAATTGAGTGTGATAAAGCTTTCTATACTTTTGACATGTGTTGCGATTTCCCTCAGAGCATCTCCGGTGCTGGCGCAGGAAGAAGCGCATAATACCTACGCCGACCCGGAAACACTAAGTACTGAGAACAATGATCTTTGTGCCGTACCCGAAACTCACTTTGCAGAAGAGGTGAACTCGAAAACTCAAACAGAGACGGTTCGTTCGCAAACAGCAGATTGTTATCACCAGGAGCAGCTGGAACAGGAAGAACCGGGTGGTATCTATACTGGCGCGGAAACACCGAGCACCGAGAGCCATGATCTTCCGAGCGAAGCGTCTCCGATGCTGGCGCAGGAAGAAGTTACAAGCGCAGAAGCTTATCCACGGATCGGCGGGAATGTTCTTTTTCGCTTTGCCTATGATGGGGATTATGACGCCGAAGCGCCGCGCACTGAGAGCAATGATCTGTTTCTCGAAATGATTGCCTCGCCTGAATTTCAGCTTACAAGGAAGTTTTCAATCAACGCAGAAATTCGGATAGAGAACGCTGGTCCGCCAACGGAAGATCGCTATTTCGAGGATGAGACACTTTTCGTCCGCAAGTTATTTCTGAACTATGACGTTAACGACCGCCTGTCGCTACAAGCGGGCAAATTCACCCCGACGTTTGCCTTTGCATCCCTGGTCACGCCGGGAATGTACGGCAACAGTTACAACAGGGAAATCGAGTTAATCGAACGCATTGGCTTTGGGGCCGAATACACGTTTGATGCTGGAACCTCTGGGCAGCACACCCTCAGTGCCAGTACCTTCTTTGACGATACCAGTTTTCTATCCGATTCCCTCGACCTAGGTGGACGGCGGGGTCGTAATCGGCTGGCCGATGGTGGTGCCAGCAACACCGATTCATTAGAATCTTTTACCGTTGCGCTCGAAGGCAACAAAATTAATCGGCTACCGGGCTTCACCTACAGGCTGGCATACATCCACGAGGCCGCAGGCGAGGGCGACGTAGCCGATGAAAATGGTTTTTTGGTAGCCGCCATGCAATCGCTTCAGCTGGGTGACGGACAATCGCTTACCTTGATTGGTGAAATTGCCCCTCTGTGGAACTTTGAAGGAACCGCCGACAATATCATTTACGCCAGTGCAGGTGTGGTCTACCAGACCAACCCGTGGACCGTGACACTCTCCGGAACGGGTAGATGGAGAGATCTCGCAAGCGGGGGTACCTTTGACGATTATTCTGTGCAAACAGCGGTTGGATACGATCTCGGTCGTGGCACTACAGCTGAAATAGCCCACGAATTCAGTCGCGATCAAAACGCGAATGGCAGTCAAATTGGATTCCGATTCATCCAGGTGTTGGATTTTGATTAAAAAACCTCGGCATTGCTGATCCTCGGGATGATTTTAGCTGTGAGATACCGTCAAATAGCCATAGTGCTAGACCGGTTCATCCCTTAAATCAGCAATCGCAAAAACTCTGCTGGAGTGCTCGCAGTTCAACACTTAAAAGCCCGTCGAAAAGCTTTATTATTCGAACACCACAGTAAGGATTGAAGAGGATAACATCAGGAAGAAATTATCTATTAGTTAGATGCACATTGAGGTAGAAATGACGGGGATTTCTGTCTTAAAAGACGACATTGATTCCTACGGTCTTCACCTTCAGGAAGACGAATGGACCTGTATTAAAAAAATTACATCGGAGTTTGCCTTTGTTAAAAAAAGTGTAATTTTTAGTCAAGCATTTGTTTGCGATAAAATTTTCTTCATTATGGATGGTATCGCTGCATCCGAACAAACCTTAGCAGAAGGAGTTTCTCCAATTGCGCGCTTCTTTAGTAAAGGGCAGTTCTGCTCAAATATTACCAGTGCTCTAACGCAGGAGTATGCCAACGACACACTGATTGCAATCACGGATGTCAACGGTATTTCGATGCCCATGGAATTCTTTCTGAACGAATATCACACGGGGAATGTATTTGGTGAATATTTGCGAAAAAAGATACTTGAAACGCTTCTGTTTGATAAGGAGATCATGTGCGCAAAAACCGTGTTGAATACTGAGTATCGTTATCAATTTCTTGCAGAGTGCCAGCCAGAAGTAATTCAGCTGGTGCCAGACAAAGATATTGCCCGCTTTATGGGGATTACTCCCCAGGGGCTGTGCCGCTTTCTCAAAAATCGCTACCGAAAGAATTAACCCAGGTTAATTACATTGAACTTTATTTGGTCTAGTATCTCGCTTTAATAGCCGAGGGTACTGTCAAGAAAGCATTATGGTGAGCGAATGGCGTTGATTGGAGTTCCAGTTAGCTCTGCGGTGTGGTGAACATGAACAAAGACCTGTTGAATACAGTTCGAGCCCTGGCTCCGATTGTCACGAATGCTCTCAAAAGTGATCAGTTATTTAGCCCCCACTGTGAGCTGACTGAGCCTGACCCCGATATTTTGTGCGAGTACGATGTTGAAATCCCCATGAGTGAAGGGTTTTGCTTAACGGCTAATGTCTACCGCTCAAAACGGGCAGCTGCGCAGGGCGAACCTGTACCTGTTGTCATGTGTGCCCATCCCTACGACAATCACATCACCCCCGCTTTAGGGACAACACCGTTTGGCGGGGCTCCTCAGCAATATCGTCTGATTCCTCAAGCTGGTAAGCCTAAATTTTCTAAGTTGACCAGTTGGGAGTCCCCTGACCCTAATTTCTGGGTGCCTGCAGGCTATGCCGTCGTCAATATGAATCTGCCGGGGTATGCCAATAGTGGTGGTCCCCCCTCCGTGTTTTCTGAACATCAGGGCAAGTGCTACTACGAAGCGATCGAGTGGGTGGCCCAGCAACCCTGGTGTACCGGCAAAGTGGGTCTGAATGGTGTCAGCTTTCTGGCAATTACTCAATACCATGTGGCTGCTTGCCAAGCCTATGGCGGGCCACCGCCATCCTTGGGCTGTATCTCTCCTTGGGAAGGGCTTACAGACCCATATCAGGATCTTTTTAGCCGCAGTGGTCTAACTGAGCTGGGTTTTCCGGCTTTTTGGTGGAGCACTGAAGTCAAAACTGCAATTAATGGTACGCCAGAAGACTTTATAAATGTTGAAGGCACAATCCCTACTAATTTCGTAGAAAAGCATCCTTTTTATGATTATTTTTGGCAGGAGAAGGCGGCGAAACTTGAGGAAATTACGGTGCCGATGCTGGTTTGTGCTTCTTTCTCAGACCACGGGCTCCATACCATGGGTAGCTTTCGAGCGTTTATGAACGTGCGATCGCAACATAAATGGCTCTACACTCACCGCACTGGAAAATGGGACGCTTACTACTCCCCTGAGGTGCAGGCGTTAACTCGAAGCTTTATGGACTGTTTCCTAAAAGGAGATACTTCAAGCGGTTTTCTCGATATGCCTCCTGTGCGCCTTGAGGTTCGAGCCAGTCTCAAGGAGATCCATGAAGTCCGCTATGAGAATGAATGGCCGCTCGCTCGCACCAATTACAAAAGACTCTATCTAGCTGATCAACAGTCGCTGTCCTTGGAGAGGCTACCAGATCCAAAAGAGCTGGCATATCCTGCGGTCAAAGGAAGAGCCTTATTCCTGCACACATTTGCTGAAGATACTGAACTGACAGGCTATATGAAGCTGCGGCTGTGGTTAGAGGCGCGACCTGAAACTGTTGACAAAGAATCGCCAGATGACATCGGCTTATATGTCACTGTGAATAAACTAGACAAAGATAACAAGTCTGTGCACTTTTACGGCTCTGTCGGGAACTCAAAGGATATGGTCACGAGAGGATGGGGAAGAGCCTCACTGCGTGAACTTAACTCAGTTGAGTCTACGGAATGGAATCCAGTATTATCGGCAGATAGAGAGCTGAAACTAAAACCTGGCGAAATCGTGCCACTTGATATAGCACTGTATCCCAGCAGCACATTCTTCTCGGCTGGTGAAGCATTACAACTAATTGTGAGCCCACGGAAAATCATTCCCTCTCCACCTTATTTTAAGGATACTTCCTTTAACCATGGACTATATGTGATTCACGTTGGCGGAGATTTCGATTCCCATCTACTTATACCCCAGGTGTAGATGCGTTATAGACTTTAACCATTATGAAAACAACCATGTAAGCCTATTCTTCCAGGAGAACTAATGAGTAATTCAAGAATTTCTTTAGCAGGTATCTGCCTCATATTCTTTATGCTTTGGTCACCACTTGGGCAATATAATTTTCTAGTAGAGAATTGGATGAAGATTGGCATCTATATCGCTCCATTTCTCCTTTTTATATTCTTTTCATCTAGAACACAAGAAACAGAATCAATTCTCTCCGATGTAAAATTGATGTCTGTCTTAATGCTAATAGCCTATATCGTCCATCAATATGAAGAGCATTGGATCGATCTCTTGGGCAATCAGTATGCGTTTTACGGGTATATTAATGAATTGATATTGAGTTTGTTCAATGCCCAAAATACAAGTGCAACGCCATTGAGCCCTGAATCAATTTTTGTTATCAATACGTCCCTTGTTTGGCTAGTTGGTGTAATTGCGATTTGGCGCAGCCCAAACCATTTGTTTCCAGCACTAGCATTAGCTGGAATAACACTTGTTAATGCAGGGAGTCATATTATGGCTGGAATAGTTAAGCAGGCGTACAACCCTGGACTGCTGACAGCAATCGTCATTTTTGTTCCTTTAGCAATCGCCTTTTATAGAAGCGTACTGGTGACCACACCCACCGCTAGCCTACAGGTGAAAGTTAGTATCGTTTGGGCTGTTCTGGCCCATATTCTTATGGTTGGTGGGCTGCTGGCAGCTAACTGGTTTAAGCTTTTTCCTGAATATGGTTACTTTGCCATGCTAGTCACATGGTCTGTCGTTCCAGCATTTTTATTTAATTCTTCCGATAAAAAAATTCAAACAACACAATAATATTTTGTGGCTATGCAATCTGATGGGAAATGTCCGATTTTTCGCCCATTGTCCTTGTAAAAATAAGCCACGAATTTTGTAATCAAATTTGCTGTCGCATCATATTTTTAAGACTATTCTTAAGATGTCTCATGGCTATCCGAGGTATCATGCATGAAGATTAATCCCTAAGCTAGTTTTCTAATTCTCTGTCAGATGCTTTCAACTTTACATCTGTCAGTGTGTTCCGCATCAGAGTTAGCTAATCTCACAGCCCTTACTCCAGTGATGTCTCTTAAGTTTTAGGAGTTACCCATGCATATTGAACGCCCGAATGCAAAAGAACTAAGCCCTGAAGAAGTTCAGCATCTTGAGAAATTGCGAACTGTTGTAAAAACTGCGTTGGAGGACGGGACTCTGTCTGATTATGAGATTGACCACATCAAGTCACTGGTTTGGGCTGATGGTAAGGTTACCTATGAAGAGCTACGCATCATTCATGAGACTACTCAATCAATAATGGGGGATGAAGTCCCCCCTATAGAGTGGCGGAGTAATTCTTGAGGGACTTGCAGCTATACGTGAGGCTCCATTGAGTGAGCAGTTTATCATTCTTATTCAGGATAAGCTCGAAGTCTATGCCATAAAAGATAAAGATATAGATCTATTTCTTGAGTTGTGGGAAAAATTTGAGCATTTGATTTGACAAGACTGCCAGCTGAATTGTCAAATCAGAACTCTTGTCCGTTAGCCTCTTCCTGCAGAAATTTGAGAAAGGCTTGTACTTTAGCTGTTCGGTGTAAATCCGCATGGGTTATCAGCCAGAATGGCACATCCCATTCACCCTGCGGTGGAGATATTTCAATTAAATCAGGATATTGCTCAGCCTTCTCAGCAGGAAAGAAACCAATCCCGATGCCTGACAGAATTGCATGCTCTATCACCGTCACATCGGTGGTCCGCAAAACAATATTCTTTTCAGGAATGTTCTCACGCATCCAGATATTGAGATTAAAGGGGGGGCCAAAATTCAGGTTATCTAAACCTACAAAACAGTGGCTTGCAAAAGCCTCAGACGTTTGTGGGATGCCATTTCGGGAAATGTAGTCAGCGCTTGCATATAGTCCCACCTTCATATTCATAAAGGGCTGGACGATGTGGTCTGGGAGATTAGGTTTAGGACCGGCCCGTACAGCAACATGGGCTTCCCCATAGTCCAACCGAAAAAGTCGTTCGCCAGTCAGATATCGGACAATCACCTGCGGATGGTTAGATTGAAAGGACTTTAGGATTGGGATCACCAGCGGTGCAAGAATATACAACGATGTCAAGATAAATTCACCGGATAATTCCGCTATATCTGCCTTCGCCCGTTCCACTAACTGACTGAATTGTTCATCAGTGGCCTTTGCCACCCGCATTAAATCAAATCCTAAATCTGTTGGTGTATATCCCCGTGGGTGACGTAGAAAAATTTTAGCACCTAAAACTTCCTCTAGTGTATCGATATGACGGATGACAGTTGAACGGTGCACACCCAGAACCTCTGCTGCAGCGCTAACAGTTCCTAAACGTGCGACCTGATAAGCTGTCCTGATCTCATTCCAATTATCCATCAAGCTGCCTTAGCAAAAACACACATCTAATGTACAGATTACAAGAATTTGTGATGATTTCATAGCATGGTTCCAGTGCTGCTAAAACGCTTGATTGATGTAATGTATAAGCATGTTGTTGATTCTCGGTATGAGTAAATTTCAAAATATACAACCTTCTTAAAAGTCTTGATAGGACATCATCAGCCCACAAAAAAATGATGATAAACCCATTAGCTAAATCAACAAAGAATGCAGAGACCAACGGCAAAATGATAAAGGCTAGTTGGGCTGGGCCGTAGCGCTTAGCCACCGATGTCATATTTGCGATCGCAGTTGGGAAAGAAATACACTACATCTTTATGTGCATTCTCACCCTAATTACCTGTTAAAGCTATCTTGCAAAAATGCACACCTGAATGTGCATTTAAATGTAATTGTGCATAGTCTTCGAGCGTGCTAAAAATACTTTCAATACTTCAGTCAGCATAAAAGATATCAGCTTAACTACACAATACGGTCTGGTATTGCTGTAGTTTTTGCAACAATATCCGAATAAGAAATATCGAAGAACACGCATTAGGACTAATGTTCAAATCAGCCTATTAAATATTCATTTGTTAGCAGTGATGAGGCTATACAGAGGAGCATCTATGATGCTGATTTAGGCTTGTCTCCTTATCAGGAAGCATTACTGGATACAGCCTATCAAGAGGCAATGACTAGCCTAATCAATATTCTTTCCCATGAGCAACAGCGGCTGTTTTTCTACAATTTAGAAAACCAACTTCCCACTGAACCTTTACAAAGGTAGTTGCCCCAAGGCTCTTTATTCTCTAAGGAGTTACGCGATGAAAACAAACGATTCGAGTTCATATCCTTCTCCTTCCTCAGAT
>JBCCJR010000123.1:0-13043 GCA_039045805.1 Cyanobacteria bacterium P01_C01_bin.118 | reverse complement strand
CCCAACCTCAGAAGATCCACCACCAATCTTGGAAGAACTTCCTGAAATTGAGGCTTGTATCACTGACTGTCAAACAGACACTAACGTGTCGCAGGAGCCAGAGTTGGTTAGGGGAGCCACAAACCCACTATCTACCCCTGAGGTGGTGATGCAGCGGTTTGAAGAAAAACTCACCACAGAAGTGGGCGAGTATTTGAAATCCGGTTTAGCAGAGGGGGAAAGTCTTCCCACCTATAACGGTCAATCTAATCAGGTGATCACATCTCAGTCTCTGACGGTCGCAGATTTGCCGACAGCTCAAGATACCCTATTGAGAGTCCAAGGCCAAACAGGCCAGCGTCCAGCCCTTATTTATGCTGTGTTTGGTGCCGACGATACGGGTGCCGATGTTTTACAATCCCCCAAGCCTTCGGATCCCCTAGAGCTATTGTTGATTACGGCAGATGGAACTCCAAAGTACATCCGTCTGTCAGCGACGCGGCAAGAAGTGCTCAAATTAGCTCAGCGGTTCCGTCGTCAGGTGGCCAACCCCAGCCGAGTGGTGGGCAATACGTATCTGCGTCCGGCTCAGCAGTTGTATGACTTGCTGATCGCTCCTTTAGCGGCTGAGCTTGAGGCTCAAAACATCGACACCATTAGCTTTATCACCGATGCTGGGCTCCGTTCCGTACCGCTAGCCGCCCTGCACGATGGTGAAAACTTTATTATTGAGAACTATAACGTCGGGCTGATGCCAAGTTTGAGCCTGACGGATCTTACCTATCAAGATTTGAGTAATGTCAGCGCTCTGGTGGCAGGTACATCTGCGTTTGCCAACCAATCCTCTTTGCCTGGTGTGCCGGTTGAGTTAAATGCCATTTCCTCTGAATGGAGAAGCACCGTACTACAGGGAGATGCGTTTAGTCTGACCAAACTCACCATGGAACGACAGCAAAGCCCCTATGGCATCATTCATTTGGCTACCCATGGTGAGTTTAATGTGGGGGATTTATCAAAGTCCTATTTGTATCTGCATAACGAGCGGCTTAAGTTAGATCAGCTTCGTACCCTGGGGTTAAATCGTCCCGCCGTTGAGCTTTTGACCCTGAGCGCTTGCCAGACGGCGCTGGGCAACCGCTCTGCTGAGCTGGGTTTTGCTGGATTTGCTGTGTTAGCAGGGGCCAAGACTTCGGTGGCTAGTTTATGGAATGTGAGTGACCAAGCCTCAGCTGGATTGATGATTGAATTTTATCGGCAACTGCAGGAAAATCAGCCAATTATCAAAGCCGAAGCGCTGCGAGAAGCCCAGCTGGCTATGCTGCGGGGTGAGATTTTTGTAGATGGCGATCGGTTGAATGGTGTGACCGAATCTCGCCAGCTGCCCGCCGAACTGGCGGCCAATGGACAAGTGGACTTTAGTCATCCCTACTATTGGTCTGCGTTTAGCTTAGTCGGTAGTCCTTGGTAGACGCCGTGAAACATTTGTATGACTTACCTGGCAGCAATTACGGAGAAAAGTTCTAAATAAAAGACAATAAGGGATATTAACCGTTCAGGAGAATATTTTTACTTCATTTTTGTTAAATCCCGTTAGGGATTCATCGAAACAAGTTCCATCTGTTCCGGATCACGCTATTAATGTAAAAAGCGGCACTAAAGCTGGGGAAAATGTGACTGTGGCATATCAGCCAGGCATTAGCCTGGCACATCAGCCTGGCACATCAGCCTGGCACATTGGTCTTGGCAGCCTATGGCATGTCAGCAAGCCCGATTGCTGAATGGGTGGATCTTAATCAGATTTTAGTTCTATGGCATCAGATTCATTAGCGTTACAGGATGCATTTATTTCTTATGGTAGGGCTGATAGCAAAGCTTTTGCTGCTAAGTTAAATGCCTGTCTGCTGGAGCAGAATCTTGAAGTATGGTTTGATTTTGATGACATTCCGCTGGGGGTGGATTATCAAAATCAGATAGACGATGGCATTGAGCGTAGTAAGAACTTTCTATTTGTAATTTCGCCCCATTCGGTGAATTCTCCCTATTGCCGATTGGAGATTGAACATGCGTTGCGTCTGAGGAAACGGATTATTCCTTTGCTTCATGTGGAGTCCATTAATCGGGACACATGGCAAGCCCGCAACCCTCAGGGGACTGATGCTGAGTGGCAGGAGTACCAAGATAAGGGACTGCATGCTACCTTCCCCAACATGCACCCCATTATTAGCAAGATCAACTGGGTGTACTTTCGGGAGGGGGTTGATGATTTTCAGGCTTCGTTGCAGGGCCTGCTGAAAATTTTTGAGCGGCATCAGGACTATGTTCACGAACATACGGTCCTTTTATCTAAGGCCCTTGCCTGGCAGCGGCTCCAGAGACAGTCGCAGTACTTATTGGTGGGAGAAAGCCGTCAACGGGCAAAACGATGGCTAAAGCGTAAGTTCGATAACTTAGATCAGGCTCCCTGTCAGCCGACTGAATTACAGTGTGAATTCATTTGTAACAGTATTAAGAATGCTAAAGGTTTAATGACCGATGTATTTTTGTCCTATTCAGAAAAGGATAGGGCATTGATGGATCGGCTGCGACAGGCGTTGATGCGCGAAGGCATTACCACCTGGATTAACCGCACCGATATTAAGGTGGGTTTGGAGTTTGGGGCGGCTATCAATAAAGGGATTGAGGAGGCCAGTCGTATGGTTTACTTGATTTCGCCAGACTCAATAGCCTCAAAATACTGTCAACAGGAACTGGACTACGCTCGACAGCTGAATAAGCAGATTATTCCGCTAATGATGCGTCCCGTTGATTTAGATGACGTATCGGATGATTTAAGATCTATTCAGTTTATTAATTTTGTCAATGAAGATGACGAAGATGGCAGTGCTTACCGTAGGGATATAGACAAGTTAGTAAACCAGCTGCAAGAAGACCATGACTATCACCATCAGCATAAGCAGCTTTTAACTAGGGCACTTAAGTGGGAACGCAATGAGAAAAACTCTAGTTTGTTATTACGGGGGCATAATTTACGTTCTGCCGAGGCATGGCTAAAGCTAGCCCGAAGACATGACAAATTCAAAGCTCTACCCCTACAGGAAGACTTTATCCAAGAGAGTCTTCAGCAGCCCCCAAATCAGTCCATTGATGTATTTATTTCTTACTCTAGAGCTGACGCCGACTTTGCACGCCAGCTAAATGAAGAATTACAGGTACATGGTAAAACCACCTGGTTTGATCAGGAAAGTATTGCTGCTGGAGCCGCTAATTTTCAAGAAGAGATTTTTAATGGTATTAGAAGTGCCGATCATTTTCTCTTTTTGATTTCTCCCAATGCCATTCAGTCTCCCCACTGTGCTGAGGAGGTGGAGTATGCCCACAGCCTTAACAAACGTATGCTGACGGTGCTGTATCGCCCCGTTGATACAAAAGAGCTACCCCAGGCTCTGGCTTCGGTCCAGTGGATTGATTTTAGTCGCAAACAGAAGAATTATAAGACTAATCTGAGTACTCTATTAAAAGCGTTAGAAACCGATCCGGCCTATATCCGGTTTCACACTCGTCTGTTGGTGCAGTCTTTGGAGTGGGAGAGCAAAGATCGAGATGAAAGTCTTCTCCTTAGGGGAAAGGCCCGTAGAGAAACGGAAACTTGGTTATTAGAAGCTGAAGGTAAGACTCCGCAACCTACTCGGTTGCAACAGGATTTTGTCACCGCTTCAGCCGCTGAAGAAATTCAGCGACAGCGGTCTGAAATTCGACTGCAGCGGGTAGGTATTGGATTGATTAGCCTAGTGTCTTTGGTGGCTATTGTTCTAGGTATAGTGGCTAACAGTGCCAGAATAGCTGCCAACAAAAGTGATGCGGAAGCCCGCAGACAAGAAGCGGTGGCAAAGGAACAAAAAGTCCGGGCTGAGTCCCAAACAGTGCTCGCTCAAACCGAAACTTCCTTAGCTATGTTTGCATCCCAACAGCCCTTTGAAGCGTTGCTAGAAGCAATGCGAGCGGGAATTGCAATTAAGAACAATGAGCGGATTGAGACTAATGCAGACCAGGTAGTAACAACGCTTCAGCAGGCCTACGTTTGGGTCAAAGAGCGCAATCGTCTAGACGGTCATGAAGGCATTATTTGGGATATGGCCGTTAGCAAAGATGGTCAAACCATTGCCTCGGCTAGTGCCGATGGCACCGCCCGTCTGTGGGGCATTGATGGCAAACTCTTAGACACCTTCAATGCGGACAATACTCAGGTGCTGAGCGTGGCCCTTAGCCCCGATGGCAAATGGCTGGCCATGGGATTAGAAGATAGCGAAATTCAAATTCATCAGCTGGGGGACCAGCCAAGTTTATTAAGGAAATTAACAGGCCATAGAGGACCGATTACGTCCCTGGCATTTTCACCGGATGGTAAGACCCTGGCCTCGGCCAGTGAAGACAAAAATGTTCGGCTCTGGAAACAGGACGGTACCCTCCTTAAGGAACTCACCCAGCATATTGCAGCGGTGCGGACGGTGGTGTTTAGTCCCGATGGTAAACAACTGGCTTCAGGGTCGGACGATCGCACCATTCGGATATATACTCCCCAGGGGAAGCTGCTCAAAACGATGCGGGGCCATCAGGCGGAGGTAAAAGGCCTGGCGTTTAACCCTGATAACAAAACCTTAGCCTCGGCCAGTTGGGATCAGACCATTCGACTTTGGGACGCTACAACAGGCCAGTCGATCGAAGAAATTAGGGGTCACAATGCCTTAGTTTACGATGTTAGCTTTAGTCCAGACGGTCAGTTTTTGGCCTCCGGCAGCTGGGATAAAACCGTGAGAACTTGGACTCTTACGGGAGAACCTATTGCCACAGTCTTTGGGCACAGTGCCCAGGTTCATCGAGTGCACTTTAACCAGGATGGTTTGCTCGTATCCGGCGGGGGCGATCGCACTGTTCGCCTGTGGAAATTAGATCGACCCTTGATCAATTCCCTGCGAGACCACCAGACCAACGTATACGGTGTTGCTTTTTCCCCTGACGATCAGACGATCGCTTCGGCGGGGGCCGACAACAACATTCGCCTGTGGAATAGAAAAGGAGAAAGCCAGGGAATTTTATCAGGCCATAGCGCCGTGGTATGGGATCTGAGCTATAGTCCCGACGGTCAAACCCTGGCCTCGGTGAGTACCGATCGGACCGTAAAACTATGGGACCACCGCAATAAAAAATTGCGGGCTACCCTACATGGCCATGAAGGCCCAGTCTATGCCGTGGCCTTTAGCACCGATGGGGAATTTATTGCTACAGGGGCGGGGGACCGGACGGTACATATCTGGCGCAAAGATGGCACCTTGATCACTAAGATTGTTGATCTACCTAAGGATGTGTTGAGTTTGGCCTTTAGCCCGGACGGTCAAACCCTGGCTACATCAGGTTGGGACCACTATGTCAGTCTGTGGGATATCGCTGGAAAACTAGGGGATAAACCGATTCAACAAGAGGGTAAGGTATACGAAATTATCTACCCTTCTGAAGGTGAGGTCGACGCCACAGACCGGTTTGAATGGCAATCCCCCGAGCGATTAGAAGGTCATCAGGGATGGGTGCATGATGTTGTCTACAGTCCAGATGGTGAAATGATTGCCACGGCCAGTGCCGACGGTACTGCCAGGCTATGGAGAAACAGTGACAAAGAACTCCTGAATACCCTGGAGGGGCATCAAGATGGTGTGGTGTCGATTCAATTTAGCCAAGGGCAGGGAGAGTTAATTGCCACGGGTAGCTATGACCATACAGTAAAAATTTGGACCACTGAAACAGGCGGCTTGGTGACCACCCTCAGGGGCCATGAAGATCGGGTGACAAACCTAAGTATGAGTCAGGATCAACAGCTGATTGCTACTACAGGAGAAGATGATCGGTTGTTACTTTGGGATTTGAATTTAGATATTAGCGGTGGTCAGACTCAGCTTTTGGATGGGTTACTCACTCAAAGTTGTAATTGGTTGGGAGATTATTTGAAGTATCATGCCGAGAATCTTGATACTATTCAAAACTATTGTGCTTCTGCAGGTGAGACTGGTGAGTCTAGTTCTTAGTTTTTTCTCGTAGCGGCGATAGCTTAATGGGAACAAACCGTTTTAAATCTTGCATTAGCCGATGGGCCTGATAGTCATAGAGAGCTAGCTGTAAGCTATTGGGCAAGGCATTCATCAGCCGTCGGCAGTCCTCAAGCTGAACGTTGGATAATTTGGCTAAAACACTCCCAGCTTCTGACAACATATTGGGATTAAGTGGAGAATCTACTTCTAGTAGCCACTGCCGTGGATCTGTCATTTCTCCACGCTCAATGCGACGCAGTCCGTTAATAGAGGAGAGAACGTAGAGTTTATCTCGCAGATGTACCCGCATGTCATCAGAGGGCATAGGATAGTCTTGATACTGTCGATTGGGCTGACACTGACGTAACAAAATTGGCACAACGCCGTACCCATAGGCAATTTCTGCCAGGGGTTTGTCGTTGAGGGTATCGCCATATTCAACGGTGTATTCCGTAATCAGAATAGTTTGGTGGTTGAGGCGAAAGAGACCTAAAATATTTTCTCCAAAGGCTGCTCCAGCAAAGGCTTCTGCCGATAGAGCATAGACAGAAAAAGACCGAGCCTGGGGTAAAAACGATTTAATATTGTCGCTAAATAGCTGACTCAGGGTGCGAATTACGGGGGTAAAGGGACGCTTTTCATTTTCCAGGGTTTCGGCTGCGATCAGAGCTACCTCCAGGTTGAGCACAGGGTCATCGGTGACGGCAATGACACTACGGGCGGTGGCCAGATTGGCCTCCTGCAGTTGCTGTAGCATCGGCCCCTCCAGCAGGGGAATTTGGTTGCGGAGGGCAGGATTATCTAACTGATGGGTGATGGCCACCAGAGGCTGCCGCAAATCTTGCAAAATTCGGCTCACCCGCTTACCCACTCGCCCCAAGCCCACCACGATCACGTGGTTTTCTTTAGGGACTTTAGGACGCCGCTGTAAAAATTCAAACCGGGAGCTGAGTAGCTGATCCGCCAATAAACCCAAAACACCGATAACCATCAGCAGGCTAGTGGTGGCAATGATCAAGCAGACAATTAATACCCAGCCATGGATATCATTTTCTTCAAATCCGCCAAATACGTCGCCATAGCCACCAAGGATAAGAATTGCCCCCAATACGATGGCTTTGGTGAGGCTAATACCGGCATTACTAAAGAAATAGAGTAAAACGGTGCCAATAGTCCAGAGAATGAGGGCAGTAGCTAGCGCGATCGCAACCACCCGTCGCAACGACTGCTGCTCTGCACTGAGCCAAAAATTCCACAGTCGTCGTCGCCATTCCCCATCCAGCACATCTCCGATGCCCTGGCGCAGTTTAGTCCAGAGATTTTGGCGTTTGGGTATGTTGATAATCTGACTATGGGTCAGGGTTTTGACCTCCACATAGGCCACCTGATCCCCGGCCTGTACCCGCACATGGGGCTGCCAGCGGTGAAACATCGACGATGCCGTTGTAGCCCAGCCGATGGGCTGGTGAGGATTGTTAAAGGGTTTTAGATTGAGCAGCCGCATATCCTGCCGATGCAGCTGATGGACTGGCAGCTGGCAATATTGCCCATCCTTAACGGTGATTTGCCGCTCGACTACCCGAAACTGAAACGTATCGATATTAAAAACGCTCAGCGTATTGTCCTCTAGACCTGCCAGGGCAAAGGTCATGGCAGGTAGTTCGGTGGCATCGAGGGCAACAAACCGCCCTAGCTGACGGCTGAGCAGGCGATTTAGCCCTTTACGGGATGACCGCACGATAATGTGAGCTTTGGGATTTAACCGTCGCGCCGCAATGGCCGTTTGCACATTGACACTTTCGTCGCTGGTGACGATGATTACGGCCCGAGCGTTATCGATGTCGGCTTGTTGAAGGATGCGATCGCGGCGGCAGTCCCCAATAATGGGCTCCTGATTCAGCATTGTGGGCAAATCTTCCACTTCCCACTCGGTAACCGGAGTTCGATCAATTCCGGCAATCTGCACCTCAAATGCATCAAAACTAAACTTGGTCAAATTCAAAATAATTTGCTGTCCCAAGCTGCCCAAGCCACAGACGATAAAGTGGTCCTGATGCACCCCCGCCGAAGGCGACAAATCGGGAATGTAAGTTATCGGATTAAGATTGCCGTCATCACCCGCCATGGACTGTTCGCTTACAAGGTTCCGTCATTATGAACCATGGATGGCGCAGTCGTGCAGTACAAACTGGGAAAATTTTGAATTGAGGGTGGGTGGGCAAAGCCCACTGGGCAATGGGGAATAGGTAGTGGGCAATGAGGAATAGGCAGTGGGGGAGGGCATTGCATGCAATGTCTGTGAGAAAACAGGCATTTGACACCGAGCAGTGGGAAATGGCGGTAAATTTGTAAATATAGAGAATGGCCTATCTGAAAAAAGCTGTCTGATGTCTCAAGACGACCTACCGCTAGACTTACAACGGGAAATCCAAAGCCAGCGAAAATTTAGCCTGAGTGAGGCTATTGGTCGAGCTGGGGGCTCCTTTCTAAAAGGGAGTCAGGACATGGTGCCTCGCCCATTACGGGCATTGGCGGTGATCAATGAATTTATCAAGCAGCACCTGAACGATTCTGATGGGGCACTCAAAATTTGTTTGAAGCGTTGGATAAAAGTAGATGTGCGCATCGGCAGATATTTAGACGAGCCCCTTGAAGCTTTCCACAGGATTTTGCTGGATATAGTTCAGCAACCCCAAATCCTGTACGAATTTGCTCGTCAGGTCGCCATTGAATTGGGACACATGAACGGCGAACGCCCCCATTTTCAAAAACCGGGGACACCACCTCATCCAGATATGGTTTATACCCATCAATTAATTCGAGATACTCTAACTAAATTGTTGAAAAAATTGTCGTCTTATAAAATTTCCTGAAAAATCGCATCCCTGACGAGCTATTCAGTTCAAGCGACAAATTTTAGGCCAAATAGCACACTGTCGTATCAATAGACACCGTGATGTTTGAAATAGCTGCCATTGCCATTCGCAAGCTGAGTGGCTATAGTGTTTTTGACTTAGGAAGTTCAACGGAATTATAAACTTCGTTCACATGAGCTTTATAAACTAAGTTTCCCGTGTTCTCTATTGTTAACTGTTGCAACCCAATTTGGGAAATGCTGTAGAGCGGAAAATCTCATTTATCCTCTGCCAAGTTCACCTTTAGGGTGACTTTGGACCTAGACCTATAACTGCGCTACTGACTTTAGCAGATCAGCAGCGCTATCTATACTACTCTATCTATCTAAATCAGGGTCATCACCGCAGTCCTTTAAGTGGTGAAGACCATGGAGCATGTTAAACAAACAATTCGTCGTTTACTACAAGAAACTCTAACCATAGCTCAAAAGCTACCTGTGGCCAGGCGGCAGACTTATATTCGTCAAAGTTTGGAGAATATTCAAGACTACTGCGCCACATTTGAAAAAACATTTATTGTGCGTGAGATCACGATTAGTTGTGATCAGTATGAAATAGGAGGCAGCCAACACCATTTTGCCACATTGTTTCGTGGCCCCAGTAAAGATGCTTCGGTGGCTATTTGTATTACGGAACAAGGCTCTTTACTCCACCGTAACGACAGCCCTTGGAAAGTATATTGCAATGCCGGTGATGTCCATCCGGTAGAGGTATTGCAGGCAGTGTCAGCCCAGTAAGAAAAAGCATTGCAAGCAATAACAAACCGTAGGGGCATTGCGTGCCCCTATCTGCACAGATTTTGCACCTGGCGAGGATACGTTAACCCGCCTTGAACTCAATGTTTTGGGAGAATAATCTGAGGTTTAATCATTCTGTTTCGGTAAACATATATCCACTAGTTGAGCGATTTTTGTATACTCATAGCCTTTAGCAAACGCCATTAATTGCTTGGTAACCGATATCTGAGACGGAGGTATGTCTTGTAATAACACTCTTACTTGCTTGCCATTGAGGCGCTGAGCTGCGTCATGGAGTTTAACTAACCAGTCTGGCGGCATGGTAGCCAATGCTGCTGTAATATTGTTATCGGTCACATTGATAGGAACCGCATCTTTCTCTATAAATGTTGTATCTTTGGTCTGTTGAACAGCGTTGTTATTCAGACTGTTTGGAACTTTTACAGCTGAAGAGATGACAGTTGTTGCTGGGACTTGAAGCGCCTTTTGATGAGAAATGACAGCATTAGTAGAAGATATGCCACTCTCTAGTATGTCGGACTTAACCAAAACTTGAGCTGTGAAGGTGAAGATACTTCCTTTGCCAAGTTGACTACTAACCTGAATATCCCCACCCATTAACTGGGCTAGCTGTTGGCTGATAGGTAACCCTAAGCCAGTGCCAGTCTTTGAGTTTTCGCCGCTTTCAGTTTGTACAAAGGGAATAAACAGCTTGTGTAACTCAGCTTCGGCAATTCCTTCACCTGTATCTTCAATTTCAAACTGTAGCGATAGGTCATCTTGTTGGTATTTTGTGTGACCCACGCGTAAGGCTATATACCCAGCCTTGGTGAACTTTAAGGCATTACCCAATAAATTAATCAACACCTGCCGAAGTTTGGGGGCATCTCCAATCAGCTCTTTCGGCATAGTGGGTGAAATATCAATTATAAATTGCAGCCCTTTTTGTTCTATACGCAGTCGAAATAAAGACTCAATCGTGGTGATTAGAGCACTCAAAGCAAAGGGATCTTGGCGTAGAGTCTGTTTGTTTGACTCCAGCTTAGCCATTGATAAAATGTCATTGATCAGTTCTAGTAAATGTTCTCCACTCTGGCTAATCATCTGTATGCGTTTCTGACTTGTTGCAGAGATGTTGTTATCATTGGCGACAAGTTGACTAAATCCTAAGATGGCGTTGAGGGGCGTTTTAAGTTCGTGACTCATGTGGGCAAGGAAATTGCTTTTTGCATGACTAGCCATTTCTGCAACTTCCTTGGCCTGGTTGAGTTCTACGTTGGACTGTTGCAATTCAGCGGTGCGTTCAGCGACGGTTAATTCCAGATCAGATTTTGCCTTTTCTAGAATGGCAACGGTCTGTTGTTGAGCTTTGACTTTTGTTTGAATAACTCGATTGTATTGGTAAAAAGCTGCTAGTCCAGCACTGCTTAACAATAGGCTGGCAACCGCAGGTACCCAGGGAATCCACCAACCTGTTAGCAGCATGATATAGCTAATGCCAACAATAGTGGCAGTGCTAAGGGAAACCCACAGTAGGCTGTGCAGGGGCTTACGCACATACCCTGCAAGCGCAATACCGACTAGCCCCCAGCCAATAATCCAGAGGTACTCTTCTGGATCTGACCAGCTCCTCAGTAAGGGACGTTGCTCAAGGGCTGCACTAATAATTTGGCTGACTGCGTGAGCTTGGATTTCGACGCCATAGACAAAATCTAGCTCTGGGCTGATGACAGATTGGGTTGCTACGTTGCTATAGTCTTTGATACTAGGTGTAGTGACGCCGATGAGGACAATGCGATCGCGAATCCAATCAGGTTTGACATTGCCTGCTAACACATCCTGAAATGTGACTACTTTAAAGGGTTGAGCGCTTTGACGAAAATTGAGCAAAGTTTGGACTGCGCCATCACCCGTATCTAAATTTACATAACTGCCAAAATTGGGTTGAAGACGCGGTATTTCAGTATCACCAAAGCGTATGGTGATCGGATCCTTGTACCCATTGCCGATAAGAATGTTTTCTTGTTCTAAATAAGTTTGAGCTAATAATAATGCCAAAGAAAATCGGAACCCTTGATCTGTTTGGGTGCCGAGAATGGCACGGCGTTGCCAACCATCTTGATCAAAAGGGGCGTCAACAAACCCGACTCGGTCTGCAGGTATTGTATGTGGTGGTGGAATTATGGGATGGAGAACTTTTTCACTGCCAATAATGTTTTCAATATCTTGCAAAGTGGTTCTTAACTCGTTATGACCTGGTTCTACAGGCAGATCTCTAAATAAATCTAAACCAATGACCCGTGGTTCGTGACTATGGAGTGTACGGAGCACTTCAGCAAGGGGACGATCGGGAATGGGATAGGTGCCGATGGATTGAATGGTTTCCTCGTTGATGCTGACCAGCAAGAACCGTTCATCGGTGGGTTCTTGGGAGTGCGATCGCAAAAAAGCATCCAAAGCTTGCCATTCTAAAGGTTGAAATGCACCTGCCAAGCGGCCAGCCGTAATTAAGCCTAGAAACAGCAAACCGGGTAGCAGTCCAACTTGTAAAACTGCTATCTGGTTACGAATACTGTTCCAGGTCCTAAAAATCAATCAGTTGTCTCCGGAAGATAATGTCATTATTCTAGCTGCAACCAAAGTTTACACGCCCGACATCATCTTCGGATTTAGAGTTAGCCCCCTGATCGGGACACCTTGAATGTCTTAAGATCCGGTATTTACCCTAAAACTGTGGGAAATGGTGTGTAGAGAGTAATGATTGTCTGAGGTTACCCTCCTTCCATAGAAACTATTACCTACTATCAAAGTCTGATTATAGTATGGGGTAAAGGTAGCTTGAGCCTGAAGTTCACAGGATGTTCTTGTAGAACTATGAAACGCTTTAAAGATTTTCAATATATGGCTATGAGACCCTCACAGAAAAGTGCTTTGTTTTCAAAATGTTGTTACCAATTAATTCTGGGGACTTTACTGTTAACATTGCCGTTGACTCCTGTTCAAGCTCAACAGTATAAGCCTCCCAGCGGTAGTCCTCCGCAAACTGCGACTGGCTCAAATGGCTCACGTGGCTGTCGAGGAATATATGATGTACCGCTAGTAGGATTAGCGCCAACGTTGATGAATCATGTGGGGCAAACGATGACGACTACCCCCACCCTGGCCTGGTTTGTACCGACAGCTGAACCCTATCGCATTAGAGTTTCTCTATATACAGTTGACCAAGAAAATTTACTATACGAGACAGAATATGAAGACAGTGTCTCAGGAATTATTAGTTTTTCAATTTCTGAAGATGTCGGTTTAGAGGCTGATGAGCGTTATCTTTGGGAGGT
>JBCCJR010000122.1:0-13044 GCA_039045805.1 Cyanobacteria bacterium P01_C01_bin.118 | reverse complement strand
CTTCGTGGGCGGCGGCGATCACCTCGGTGTAGTCCTTAATGGCACCCGTGCTGGCAGGATACTGCAGCAGCATGCCAAACAGAGGCTGGCTAAAGTCGGGCTGGTCGCCCACCACCACCGTGATCCCTAGAGGGAGGGCTCGGGTGCGGATGACTTCAATGGTTTGGGGATGACAGTCTGCCGATACCCAAAATGTTTTGGCTTTTTTGGCATCCTTATTTTTACAGACGCCCAGACTCATGGTCATGGCTTCCGCTGCCGCTGTCCCTTCGTCCAGCAAGGAGGCATTGGCAATTTCTAAACCAGTCAGGTCGCTGACCATAGTCTGGTAGTTGAGCAGAGCTTCTAAACGACCCTGGGAAATTTCGGGCTGATAGGGGGTGTACTGGGTGTACCAGCCGGGGTTTTCTAAAATATTGCGCTGGATGACGGGAGGCGTGATGCAGCTGTGGTAGCCCAGACCGATGTAGCTGGTCAGCACCTGGTTTTGGTCTGCGATCGCACGAATACTTTGTAGCGCGTCATGCTCACCCATGCCCTGACCCATGGACAGAGATTGAGATAGCCGAATTTCAGCGGGCACCGCCGTACTGATCAGGTCTGCCAGGGTGTCATAGCCCATCACCGATAGCATGTGATCAATGTCTGTGGCCGTCAAACCGATGTGTCGCTGGGGAAAGTCATTGGGAGTGGCTAGGTCCTTTGCCCAACTGCCAGTGAGAGTGGCAGACAACGGTTGAGACTGTTCGTAAGACATTGAGAGCTCCGATAGGTAGATCCGCACTTATGCAGATACGACATAAACCAGCTGAGAACGTACCCAGCTAAAAACAGAGAGTTGCTAATGTTTGTAGGCCAGTTGGATAGTAAGAACTACAGCTCAACTCCACCTTACGATCAGCAACCACAAACACAAAAACCATCAGGTTAAGGACTGATGGTTTTGATTAATTATTGTTACCCATTTCCCCCAGGATTTCACGGGGGATTTAGAGGCAATGATTGAAAATGCTTATGCAAAGCAGCTTTACCGTTAATCACTCACTCCTTCCACCTGTTCGGAATATTCATCCGCAGTCATCAAATCGTCGTCCAGGTTATCGAGATCATCGGCTTTAACCCTGATCAGCCAGCCATCACCGTAGGGGTCATCGCCAATCTGCTCTGGGGCATCCAGTAGCTGGTCATTGCGCTCCAGCACCTCTCCATCGATGGGGGACTTCAAATCCTCGACGGCCTTAACGGACTCAATGGTGCCAAACTTTTCGCCAGTTTCTACGTTATCGCCTAACTCGGGCAGCTCCAAGAACACCACGTCTCCCAACTGGTCGATGGCAAATTCTGTGATGCCGATGGTGACAATGTCACCGTCGATCTTTAGATACTCGTGGGTATCGGTGTACTGCAAATTGTCAGGATATTCAAAGGCCATGGGGTTTCCTCAGCACGTCCATAACTCGTGAACAATGACTCGTATGGGGTCTGCGAATGATTCGCAAGCCTCATACACGTTGCTCCCTGATTGGATAGCATTCGTTGATGAAAGTTTGCCACGGAAGTTGGATTTATAGATAGGGTTTACCAGACTTTTTCTTTTTTTCTAGATTTTTCCAAGAATTTTTAGATGGACATGCCTCAAAAAAACAGTGATGCCATACACTAGCCGCAGAACAAATGAGCATATCCGTTCTCCTGGAATCCATGGCAAATTTCATTGACGATATCCCAGAAGCAAGGCGTGAAACTCTGTTGGCCAGAGATGAGCCCACACAGAAGGCATCCACCGCTGGCGTTATCCCCTGGGTTCTAATGGCGTTTGCTGTCTTAGGGATAGGGGCTGCAGGGCTGTGGTGGATCAGTACCAGCGGACCCACTGCATCGATTACGCCTGGTCCTGGCACGTCTGCGGCAACTGACGCGTCTGCGGCGGCTGAGCCAGAAACGACGGCAGTGCCCCCTGCTGAATCGGACACTACGCCCCCAGATAACACCGCCGTGGCCAATGCGGCCGCCAGCTCAGCGGCCATCTCTGCCCAGTCTGCTCAATCCAATGAACTGCTAGGCCACCGCCCGTACGCAGTGGCTGACGAGAATGGGCTAACCACCCTGTCCACAAATCCCATGGTGCGGCTCAAACCCGAGGTCGCTCAAAAAGTCGAAACCATGATGGCCGAAGCTCGGGCCGTGGGTGTCAGTCTGGATGCAATTTCGGGGTTTCGTTCCCTGGAAGATCAGCAATACCTATTTTTTGATCTAAAGGCAGAACGGGGGCAAACCACCCAAACCCGTGCTGAAGTCAGCGCGCCTCCTGGATACAGTGAGCATCACACCGGCTATGCAGTAGATTTTATCGATCTCTCTCAGCCCGCCACAGAACTCAACGCCGCCTTTGAAGATACCCCAGCCTTTCGCTGGTTAGAAAAGAACGCCGCCTACTACGGATTCGAACTGTCTTTCCCTAAGGACAACGAGCAGAATGTCACCTACGAACCCTGGCACTGGCGATATGTAGGCAATCAAGAAAGTCTGGAAATGTTTTACCAAAACGCAAATTGAACCAAGCCCGCGTTGTTGTCACTAACTATAAAGTCATCGTTAGCGAACTGTAAAAGGTTCTATAGGATGAACTAGATTGATCGGATCCCAAACTCTTCTAACCGGATTACGGAGAAGTAGATTGGAATCTTGCTGTGTTCAAAACTGATAAAAACTATGACCTGAGCAAAAACATAACAAGCATCAGGAAAAACCTAGTTTTTGCATTATTAGGAGTTGTTGCCATCCTTAGTAGTAGCTGTGAACAGGGGTATGTGGAAACAACAATAACAACAACTTTGCCCTCCTCTGAGCCTCTACACCCGACCAAAACAACGCCAACTGCCACTCCAGTCTCTCAAGACGTTCAATTGGCTCCTAGTGAGCTTATAGAATTTGACACCATCATGCTCGAATTAGACCCTGAGCAGCAATTGGTTACACAAATCACTCAGTGGCAGCTGTCTGATACGGTCAATATCACCATTGGGTCTGGGTTTAATGCTCTGAGCCAGGAGCGTCAAAGTGAGCTGGCCATTGGTATGCGCGATGGATTGAGCCAAATATGTTCTTGCAGCCCTCAACTCAAGTTCTACAGTGACAGCGGACAACCCATAGTGGAAATTGGTCAGGAGCTACAGTGGCAATAGTGCGATCGCGCCAGCACTCTTTATTCATCACTTTGACTGCAATATAAGCCGCAAATAATCCCGGTATAAAAGAAACATGGCTGTTTCTCTTACGAAGCTAGGATAAGCTTCAGGTGTTTTTATAATCAGACAGAGAAGAAAGGTCGTTGAGGAAATCTATGCCATTGCAAGGAGCCAGAGGAAGTCAATCTCCTTGGGACCAAAAGATGCCCTAAAAACTTTGAAATAAATGAAATCATAGTTGTCTGCTCTATCTTTTCCAACAAAAAGCCCTGATCGAAGCCAGGGCTCTATCTTCAGGTTTTATGTACAGTGTTACCAGGCTTAATTCAGGTCTGTCTTTGTGTCTGCTTGTGCCAACACTAATATTTTGGGTTAATGCTTAGCAAATGCTTGCACTAGTCCGTCGGTATAAGGAGCTAGTAAGTTTTGTTCACCAGGCTCCAAGTTTTTCATGATTTCAGTCACTAAAAACTTGGTCCCCTGAGATGCCATTTCCCAAGGGATGTCGATTCGTCTATAAATCAAATCACAGAAAACCCATAGCTCTTGTTCAATGGCGTCTAAATTGCCTTGCAATACACAAAGCCATAAGTATGCTTGAAACATGCCTAAGTCTCGCAGTGAAGAATGCTTAACCCCTGGATTATCGAGCTGACCTCGACGATTATAATAGCCTCCAAACCGTTGGCAACCTTTGGTATAAACTGCCATTGAAATCTCTGATAGTTTAGGGAGCATCCGCTCAATGAGCTTAAATTTAGGGTCTGTCGGAGTATAGTCTTCAGCTGCCACACATAGCCGTCGCCAGGGAATTGCCACATATTCTTCAAGAAAATCGAAGTAAGAGCTCAATAAGACTTGTTCTGCTGGGCTTAGGAGCTCAAGGAGCAATTTACCACTCAGATTAAATTCTGTGGTTAGGAAGCTACGTGTTTGCCATTTGATTGCTCGAATGTCCTGTGATTGAAACTCTGATAAAAATGGTTCTATCAGAGCAGCTAGTGTATAAATCTCAGGAATCGCAAATATTGTTGAATCTGGCTGAGAAAATGCAATCGGTGTATGAGCGCGGTAAAACTCCAGCACAATTGGATAGATTTGAAGTGCGTATTGAGCTAACTCCGCAATCTCCTGCAGGTCTAAATTCTTATGGTTTATATAGAGATCTTTGGTCCTAACGGCTGCTCGTTTACAAATATCCTCAACTAAATCACTTTGTAGCCTATCTACTGTCCGTTGTCGTCCTTGTAACGAAGCAGCATCTTTTAGTGCATAGGAACTGACAAATGTGAATGAGTCCTTGGAGAGATAACGTTTGGTCCAAATATTGAACAATCGATCAGCACTAGATAATCGAGAAGACTTTGAATCATTTAATACAGAAGTTTTTGAAATCATTTTTAAGTAGGTCCAATGTATTAAGAGCAGTCAAATAACAATTCTGTTGGAACTCCTACTTTAGTCGTAGGTATTTGCGTAAAGTCTATGTCTCTCAATAAAAGCTGGCCTGGTTGAAGGCTATTCTAGTAATCTCTTCATCAGTATGTGAAAGTATCATAAACTGAACACCAAAACTGTTGTTGCGGTTAATTCTCGTAATCCTCTTCTCAACTAAGATAAGGCCATAGACTTATTTGGCCATTTGATAGCCTCTGTCGAAACCACACCAGATTATCGTCAAATACTTTAGGTATAAGGCTCTATATCACGAGCAATCTGCCAAACGCGACAATTACCACAATGAGGTTCATCTGGAAATGATGCACGAAGCTTCTTAGCAACAGTATTGACATGATCTAGCTCTGACAGCAGTCCAAATTGATTAACATCTGAGGGAGTAAACCCAGCGTCTCGCTCTGAGAATCGCCCACAGTTGGTCAGTACACTGTTACTGTCATGGTCATCAAGGATATCAAACCCGCAGAATTCCAAGTTCAGGGGAACGTCATAAACGCGGTTAGGCTGTTCTAGCATGGCGAGGAGCTGATCCTGGCCTCTGCGCCAGTCAATTCGCTGACGCAGATAAGCAAGATCCTTAAACCAGGTAAGGCGATAGTCAGCCTGAAAGTTGTGGGACCAGTCTTCGTCAGTGATATCTTCAATCAGGTCAGGGCAAAGGATGCTATCCAGGGTAACGACCTCAGTAATGTGAGTGAAGCCAGAAAATTGAATGTAGCTATGCCAGCTTTGCCCCTGGGACGGCAGAAAGCGTTGGCGTGCGGTAAAGAGCCATGGGGACATGTCGTCTGATGTTAAAGAGTAATCGGATAACATGCCTAGCTTTTATAAATAGCCTGATAGCCAATTGCCACCGGATCAGCAATTTTTGTATGGTGCCTACAGAGGTTGCTAGTTAACCGTTACTTCTGTTTGCCCCATAGCGAGGACATTAGGGTATGCCTACATTACTGCTAATTTTAGTCGAGCTAACCTTTATCGTCCTGCTTTGTTGCTTTTTATACCTTGCTTTTAACTGGGGCTCTCGCCGGGTGTTGCAGGCATCTTCCCTTAATCTGGAGGACAGTACTTTACAGAGACTGCGCCAAAATGTCCTGGTCATAGTAATGATTTCAGGCTGTTTACTGCTGCTGTTAGTGGTCGGTTTTAACAGTTGGATACTGCTACAGGGAAAACTGCCAGCTGACTATACATTGTCGCTGATTCAGAATACGCCTCGTCAGGTATGGCTGGGGCTGGCGGCTGGCATCGGTAAAAGCATTTGCTTATTAGTATTAGTAGGCATACTACAGCGGCCATTGCGACGTTTTTTGGATCGTATTGGACAGACCGCTAAGCAAATCGAACAGGTGACGGCCAATGATGAAAGTATTGAACAGTTATTTGATGCATTAGGAGCAGTATTAAACACCGGAATATGGCTGCTATCGTCAATTTGGTGTGCTCGTTTTCTACATCTGCCTGAACAGTTTTCCCCATACTTATATACTGTCTGGCGAATTTATCTGATTGTCTCTGTCGGAGTTGTTGCCTATAAGTCGGTTACAGTGGCAGTAGATAGCCTGGACGCCCTGAGTCAAAAATACTCTACCCCCAGCAACCTATTCCGATTTTATGGCCAACTACAGCATCTGGTGCCATTTCTTAAACGCTCATTGGAGTATGTGGTCTGGCTCTATGTAGCGGTACTGGCCGTCAGGCAAATCTCCCTAATTGCAAACTTGGCTAATTATGGCTTGCAAGCTGTCAAGGTAATTACGCTAATCTTTTTTGGGCGGTTGGCAGCCAACATTATGCAGCTGCTGATTTCAGAGGTTTTGTTATCAACGGACGATACATCCCCTGCAGTCTACCAGCGGCGAGTTACCATTACACCGTTAATTGTTAGCTTGTTCAGGTACATCATTTATTTTGGTACCATCCTATTTATTCTAAAAGCACTAGAGATCGATCCAGGTCCTATCCTCGCCGGGGCCGGAATTGTCGGTATCACCCTGGGTTTAGGAGCACAAAATCTGGTTAAAGATATGGTGAGTGGCTTTTTTATTTTGTTTGAGGATTACTATCTGGTGGGAGATTTTATTGAAACAGAACAAGCCCACGGTACTGTGCAATCTATTGAATTACGCACCACCCGGATTTTGCATCCCGATGGTCAGGTGCAAATCTTACGCAATGGCGATATTGGATCGATTGTAAACTACTCCAAAAACCCCATTGACGCAGCGGTAGAGGTGTCTATTACCTATGAGGTGGATCCAGAAAAAGCGTTTGAGATTATTAAACAAGTAGGGGCAGAACTCTGTGAAGTGGAAGACGATATTCTAGAACCCACCTATATTGTCGGTGTGGAAACCTTCTCAGAAGAGATTTGTATGATTTACACACGAACCAAAGTAAAGCCAGGCAAACACCTTAGAATTCAACGCTTGCTGAGACAGCGTTGTTTAGTGGAACTCTTGAAAGAAGATATCGAAGTAGGTTCGATGGATACGAAGTTAGTGCTCAAAAGTGGATTTGAAAAGTTCGGGCTCCAGGGCAGAACAGATTAAAAACCAAAATAGACTTGAGGGGAAGAGGGTACAAACAGGCTAAACAATTTACCTACAGCGAATCGCGAACGGTTTTTAAGAACACAGCTTGTGCCTCCTCACTGGTTACCAGGAAACGTTGAAAATCTGGTTCTTGCAATCGTACATCGGCATAAATCTGATCGCCGTCTTCATGAAAGTGCAGAAAGGCTCTGGATTTACGGTAAAAGATGCCAGTCTTTTTCTCCTTGAGACCTGGCAAGGCGCGAATTTCCTCTAGCAGAGGGGCTAACGATGCAATGGTTTCTTTGGAGACATGTTTCATGATCGTCGATGGCTGCATCACCAGGGTAGAGGCAATCAGAGCTCGCTGTCGCAAGCTGAAAGACTACTGGTCTATTTTACTCTGGTTGTTAATGATGCCCAACCCGTCTTAGCATGGCCAGGGTCGTTTCCCGTGTTTTTAATGGTTCACTTGGCGATGCAGGCAAAGGTTTATCAACAATAGAAATGACTTCTGTCTAATAGCACCTCACCATGATCCGGCACCCAAGCCGCCCAGGCATCGTCCGAAGCTGGACACAGCAACTTGGCTTTATCGTAGGCAAAATAGCTAGGCGGCTGTATCAGCTTAACCCAGGTATCGCGGGTGTAATTGATTTGGCAAACTGAGTACCAGCTAGGAGCCGTCTCAGTTTCTGGCTCTGATACCAATGGGCAGACTGGAGCACTAGCTTGAAGGAGCATATTCCTTCTCCATTGAGAAATGATTTCTGTATTGAATTTTACAAAATAACCCGCAGGTTGCTTATTTGCTGTCACGAAGTTAATAAAACCTGACAAATACTAATGTTCTAAGCAGGTACCCTCCAGACTGTCCTCAGAAACCAAACCCAGGGCACTATATATCAGTAAGATTTGAGGAATTTATAGTGCAGTGGCAACTTCTTGGGGAGAATGCATGTCCTTAAACAGTACCTATGGGGTAAATAGTCTGAGAATTGCTGATTATCAGCGTTTTCCTGCGATAGGTAGCACCAAAGCCTATCCATCAATCATCCCGCTCGCGGCACAATTCTTTCCCTATGACGTCACTGGTAACGGTGCTTCCAAGAGTCTGCTGCTCTACCCAAGATAAATGCACTGCATGAATAGTTCTTAGCTTATCTAGGCTACTTGACTATGCTGCCGACAGATTTGCAATGTAGCTAACCGCAAGTGGTTAAACGGATTGGCAATTGAATTTTAGCGATTGCTGCTTTATGGGATGAACCGGTTCAGATCTGTTGCTAGTTGACTAGATCTCCCAGGTAAAACCATCCCGAGGATCCGCAATGCCAAATTTTACATATGAACAGTTAGGCTAAGGAGGTATAGTGAATCCAAATTTTAAAAAGCTGCTGCGAACTGTGCAGGTCAACTTCCATTACTTATTGGAAAGAAAGTTTTCGCTAATGCGGTTTTATCGCAATAATTTAAGGATTCCATTTGAAGCGGATTTTAAGGCAATCAGCCTATTTCCTGATACCGATGGTGCCTTATATCTGGATATTGGAGCCAATAGAGGGCAAAGCACAGATGCTATTCTGATGCACACAAAGAATAGCCATATTCAGATGTTTGAGCCCAATGAACTGCTATGTAATAAGTTAGACCAGCAGTTTGGCGGTAACAAAAGAATTGTGATTAATACATTTGGTCTCGGAGATCAGGCGACTGAGCAAGATTTATATACGCCCTTTTATAAAAAATGGATGTTTGACGGGCTGGCTTCATTTGATAAATCAGAGGCGAAAGATTGGTTAGTTGACGGTATCTACTTCTTTAAAGAAGAGCGTTTAACGCTACAGAAAACCCATTGCCAGATCAAGACCCTGGACGAATTAAACCTCAATCCATTCTTTATTAAAATCGATATTCAAGGATACGAACTCCAGGCTATCAAAGGGGGTAAAGAGACGATTAAGACCTATGAACCTGTGCTTCTGATTGAACAGCCAAATGATGATATTGTTAGTTACTTAAAAGAATTTGGCTACGAGATTTATGCCTTTGCCAACGGGAAATTTACCCCCGGAGAAGATGGATTTCCTAATACATTTCTGATGACTTCCGGTAAAGCTGAGCTGGTAAAAGAGTTTATCAACCAATAGACTCACGCCACAAAGACCCAAGGCGCTTACTGCTAGCCTAGCGAATTTATTATTTACGCTACGCGTTGCCCTCACTGCCTTTGCTCTCGAACTGGCCGTTAGCCCTTTCTCTGCTAGCCACCGTCGCTATGATGGTGGCTAGTGATTATCAGGGGCATTTTGCGACAATCGAAGGTACTAAATAAATTAATGCGAGGGGCCGGTGCCGCACTGACGATCCAAATTGTCAGTGCGGTTATTTTGTATATTTCTCAAATATTACTGGCCCGTTGGATGGGTACGGTTGATTATGGTGTCTATGAATATGCGATCGCAGTCGGTTTGTTTTGGGCCTTTATCGCTGGATTTGGATTGCCAACGGCGGTGTTACGCTTTATTTCAGCCTACAAAGCCAAAGAAGACTGGCCCCACCTACAAGGCATGATTTGGGGCAGCTGGTGGCAAACATTATTGATCGGTATTGTTAGTTCTCTAGGAGGGACAGGTATTTTGTTGTGGCTACATAGCCACAACAATTTAGGAGATTACAGGTTGCCCTTGACAATTGGCATTTGGACAATTCCAATTGTGGCGCTTACAAGCCTACAAAAAGAGATTATTCGTGCGTTTCAAAAAATTGTTTTATCCTATGGCCCATCGCTGATTCTACAGCCGCTGGTGCTGGTGACACTGGCAATTATGTGGCAGCTGCGACGGCCCCTGACAAGTACAGTAGCGATCTCACTGTCCCTACTGTCTGGACTGATTGTCCTGATATTACAGTGGCTAATATTTCAGCGCAGCTTAGACCGTAAAATACGCCAAGCTCGCCCCGCCTATGAAATTACCCGATGGTGGAAGACCGCCGTACCCCTGATGCTGTTTGGCGGTTCTTTTATGGTGCTCAACTACACCGATACATTTATGATTGGTCTCTTTTTAGATGCTAGACAAGTGGGCATCTACAGTGCTGCCATGAAAACCTCATCCTGGGTGTTGTTTATTTTAGTGGCAGTTAACGCAATTTCAGCGCCCATGATTGCGTCTCTTTATGCAGAGGGAGATGATCAGGGGCTACAACAACTGGTGTCCACCATTGCCCGTTGGATGTTTTATCCAGCACTGGTGACAGCCATGGGGCTGATTAGCTTTGCTGGACCTGTTTTACACCTGTTTGGACCTGAGTTTGTCGCGGCCAGGAATGTATTAATTATTCTGATTTTTGGGGAGTTGGTCAATGTAGGGGCGGGTTCAGTCGGTTATTTGATGACCATGACGGGGCACCAAAATCAGTCGGTGGTGGTGATGGCTGTGGCCGCTTTGGTGAATGTGATTCTTAACTGGGTTGGCATTCAGCTTCTGGGTATCGTAGGTGCAGCTTTAGCAACAGCGTTTTCCATGGTCCTCTGGAATATCTGGCTATATGCCTTAGTAGTGCGATATTTAGGAGTACGGCCATCGATTATCGATGCGTTTCAGTAAGAAGACTACGCAAAAATAATATTTCAGATAACTGAAGACAATAGGCAGTGGTGTTGTTAAGCGTTTGATACCGCCGAGGGAGGCTGGCTCGAAGACTTTTTAGCATCCTGTCCGGAAAATCTTGACTAGATAGATGATTTAGCTGTCTTTAAAGAACAGTATGCTGAACGATGTTTTATAGTGTTTGTCTTATTTCGTTTGTTGTTTGGATTTGGTCTAGGCTAAAGCCAGCTTGGGCCAGATAGTCCAAATGCCAAGATTCCCAACAGTTGGGATCTAAGTCAATTGCCTGTTGATAAGCTTGTTGGGCGGCGGTTATATCCTGATTATCCCAGTGGGCCAGGGCTAAGGCCACCAGAGGGTGAGGATTGCCTGGTTCCAGGTCCGCGGCTTGTTGGGCATTTGCGATCGCCCGCTCAAAGTCTTTTAACCGATGATAGGCCAGACTCAGGTTGTAGTAACCAATTTCATTGTCAGGTTTCAGGGTGACTGCCTTAGTATGGGTATCAACCGCAGCATCCAGTTGGCCATCCACCAAATAGACGATGCCCAAGGCATTTAATGCAGGGACGTGGTCAGCATCCTGAGTTAATGCCTGTTGCAAAACGTCGATGGCGTTGTCCGCCTGGCTTGCTAAATGCATAGTCCAGCCTAAAATCACCTGGCCAGAAAGGTTGTTGGGATCCAGGGTGACTGACTCTTGTAAAACAGCGATCGCATCTTCATACAGACCCTGACCACGATATTCCAACCCCTGCTGACGATATTGGGCTGCTTGGGCAAGAGCCTCAGCAGACGGTTCGGGCACTGGTGGGATATTATCCTCCTCTTCAATCGCGGGTGTAGCGGGTGTTTCTAGCGGAGGGACAGATACTGGTGGAGCGGCAGCTGAGCAGGACCAGGCCGGACAGGGTGATCTTAGCAACGGTATGGATTGGCCTCAAAGCCCTGTTCGCAACTAATGCCACTATAAATGTCATCATGTTAATCAGCCCTGTAACAGCAAACCAATGCGCATCCTTATTGTTACCGTTTTGGCCCTATTATGCTGGTTTTTTCCAGTGTTGAGTCCAGTTTTTGTAAATTTGCCCTATCATAGCGCCGTAGCCGCTGCAATCTCACCAGAAACTGCCCTTTCTAGATTGTTCACCACACCAGCAGTCCAGGCAGCTTGGTTTGCCAATAGCTTTCTATCTCAGATTTCTCTAGCGCAAATTGAGCAAATTTTGCAGGGCATTACAGCGACGCTAGGGCAGTACCAGGGTGTAGAGGCCGTGGGCGATCGGTATCTGCTCACCTTTGAGCAAGGAACGGTTCCCACCCGTATTGTGTTAAATGCATCGGGACAGATCACCGGGCTCTTATTTGAGCCTCCTCAAATTGCTGCCATAGATTTAGAGACGTTGCCATCGGCCTTTGCAGAACTGCCGGGGGAGTCCAGTTTGTTAGTGAGCAAGGACGGTGAGGAGCTGGCTAGCTTTAATACAGATCGACTGCTGGCAGTAGGGTCTGCCTTTAAGTTGTTAGTTTTACAGCGGTTACAACAACAGATCGAGGCTGGTGAACATACCTGGAAAGAGATTTTGCAGCTACAAGAGTCTTATAAAAGTTTGCCCAGTGGTCGTCTACAGGATTGGCCTGTGGGCACACCCTTGACGCTGCAAAGTTTGGCGACAATGATGATTTCCGAAAGTGATAATACAGCGACGGATCATTTGTTATTCCTGGTGGGTCGGGAGAATGTAGAATCCCTATCAGAGCAGAACTCGCCCTTTCTATCGACGCGGGAGGCATTTATTCTCAAGGACCCGCAAAACCAGCGGTTGCTAAACCGCTATCGACAGGCAACAACGCGTGAACGTCGAGGGCTGTTGACGGCTATTGCGGGTTTACCACTGCCGAATGTGACAATATTCAACGGTGGGCCGTTGGCTCTGGATGTGGAATGGTTTATGAATGGACGGGAGCTGTGTAGTGCGATCTCAGCGGTTGCAGATCTTCCCCCCATGCAGGTCAATCCCGGTCTAGCAAACCCTGAAAACTGGCAGCGTAGCGCCTTTAAAGGCGGCTCTGAGCCCGGTGTAGAGAATTTCACCACGGATTTACTAGATGCCGATGGTCACCACTACTGTGTGACAGCCACCTGGAATAACCCTGACGGTATTGATGAACTTAAGTTTTCTAGCCTCTATAGGAGTGCGTTGTCATCCTTACCTATGAAAACAAAAAGTTATTAGCCCTAATTGAGGCGAT
>JBCCJR010000121.1:0-13050 GCA_039045805.1 Cyanobacteria bacterium P01_C01_bin.118 | reverse complement strand
CCATAGTTACGCATGTCGTAGCGGGTGATGCCACGATTAAAATAGGAACCGGCGTCATCTTGATCAATGGTGGGATTCTCAAATCGCTGAAGCAGTGGTTGAATCACTGCTGGGTCGGAGGTGCGTAGCTTTAAATTTACTGTGGGGAACAAACTTGTCTCAGTGGCCAGGGTTTGCATCCCAATCAGGGCCGTTGTAGAGTCGCACACTGCAAAGTTTTCTGTGGTGCCCAAAATCTTAAAAGAGAACAGGTCGGGATAGGCCTGTTTGAGGGGGAGCAGCTGTTTGAGTGCCTGTTTTAACTGATCGTGCCGGGTACTGTTTTCACTCCAACGTTGGCTGATACTGTGTAACAACGGATGCTCGCGATTGTCTCCTCGATGACACCAACCAATGGACAAACGACAGTTACGGGCCAGCAGCTGTTGAAATTTTTCGAGTAAATCAGTGTCTAGGTCTACGCTCTCTGCCCAGGGCCACACCAATACCAAACGCTCCTGTGCCTGGCTCAATAGCTGTTCCAGGGCCTGGCGACTGCTGGAAGGACCCGACTGATTGGCAAAATCCAATAGCCACTGATTATCTCCTCCATTAGCGATGGACGTTTGCAGAGGTTCCAGGGTCTCTGCTACAGCTTCCAGGACCATATTGGTCATTTTGCCCATTTGCTGATCGGTGGCATCCAACCTTTTTTTGAGTTGTTCCATGCTGGCCATGCCTTTATCCAAGGGTTCCAGCGTCTCCGCCACGGCATCCAAGACCGATATTGTCACCTTACCCAGCTGTTGTTCCAATAGGTCAAGCCGCTGCTGTAGCTGGTCCACTTCATCGGGGTCATAGGCCTCTAGAACGGTTGTTGGCGGGGAGGCTTTTTCTTTAACCGTTGTTGCAAGCTCTAAAAACTCATCCCGAGATACCATATCGGAAACAGTTTTCACTAGTTCTTGCACTTCATCACGCAAAATGGACTGACGCTCGTCTGCAGTCAGCTGCTGTACTCGCTGCTCAATGTAGTGGAGCTTGTCGGTAAAACCGGAATGATTGTTTTTGGTATCTGTCGCCAGAATGTCTACCTTTACCCGATACTGCATAAGCTCTGCTTTGAACTTATTGATCAGGGTTTCAAGGGTTTCTAGCTGGCTGGTGTCGGATAGTTGCTGACAGCGCGATCGCACATCCTTTAACTCGATACACAATTGAGTATGCTGGTCCTGCAACTCCGTTAAGGACTGCTGCAGCTCTTGCAATTCAGGAATTTCCTGTTGCTCAATCTGCTCTTTCAGTGTTTTCCTCGTATATTCAAACACCTCAGTCAAACTCAAAATATCCTGCTGATTCTGAGCCACAATTGATTGACGGATAGCCGACAGCTGCTCATGGGTGGGCAGTTCATCCACCTCCTCTTGCATGGCACGCAGCCGCTCATCCATCCTGCTATTTACCGATAGCATCACCGACTGATTATTAGAAAGCTTGTGCTCTAGCTGTCGGCGATTGAGTAACCCCAGCCCCGCCAATAAGGACAGCGGAGCGGCCGCCAGTAGCACCTGCTGTGTGGCTACTGAAGCGACTGTGCCAGCGCCAGAGCCAACCAGCAGTACATACTCAGTTAAATTAAGCCAGCGATGTTTCTTCACGGAGTTTTGCCGAATGCAGTGACGAAAACGCGTTTATGAATCAAGATTCACAACGCTTTAAAAAAGCAGCCCACTGATATCGTTGGTCACATTGGTTAGGAAAATGCGTATCCCTTGAAAGCGTTAAGCTACAACGCTAATGTGACGCACAAACGGCCTAATGTATAAGGACGTTTGCTACAGAGTTTGGACTGCTTATTTTTATATTCATCCTGCAGATGGATCTATCAGGAGATATGTCAAGTCTTTCAGTGTCATCAATTGCTGAAATAGACTCAGTATTTCCTCGAACACCAAAAAATACTCCAAATCAAAACCTAATGCCAGCTAAGGGTTTCAGGCATATATATCCATGTACGTCTTAGAGGAAACGCAGGATAAAGGGGTATTTAAAGGCACTATCGGGCGTGCTGAAACTATGCAAAATTGCCAAAATTGGCATCAGCCATTGAAAAATCAGCAGAGGGATAACAAACAGCCAGCCGATGAGCAACCAACACAAAATTCCGACGATAAAACTATAGATCCAGATATTCAGATGAAAGTTCAACGCTTCTTTAGAATTTTCCTTGACCACGGGATCGTCAGAAATAATCCACAGCGCTGCTGGAATCCCTGCTGAAAAGAGCAGCTGACTTAGGAAAATAGACCCGTGGGAAAGGGCCGACAAAAGTTTGCGCTTATCACTGTCAAATGTCGCATCCATGACGTTTTAGTCCTTTTTTTGTTGTGACTTTATAGTAATCGATGCCCCGATCGAGACCGTTAGGGAAAACCGTAGTCGGTACCAATCAGATAATTGACCTCACTGTATCCAGTAGTCCAGCCTCTACGACGGGCCGTTTACAATAGTAGAAACATTGCACTTGCACAAGGACCGACTAATGGAACTTAAACGTCTGGGCCATGTGGCCATTTGCGTTAACGATATTGCGGCGGCAGCCAAGTTTTATCAGAATTTAGGTATGAACCTGGTGTGGCAGGACAGCGACTGGGCCTACTTAAAAGCGGGCAACGATGGGCTGGCGCTGCTGAGTCCAGACTATGATCAGGCTGGACCGCATTTTGGTTTTGTCTTTGACGATCGAGCCGCCATTGATGCAGCCTACGCCAAGCTTAGCCAGGAGGATATCAAGCTTACTGAGATTCATGAGCACCGCGATGGAACTGCGTCCTTTTACGGTCGCGATCCTTTTGGGAACTGGTTTGAATATCTTTATGAGCCTAGCGAGCCGACCAAACCTGAAACTAAAGAGGCTGAGCTAGTTGCGTAGTAGGGTGGGCTGTAGGGGCATTGCGTACTTTTACGGGCGATTTATTGATACTGTACTCCCAAATACTGGGACAGCTTATCTAGCAGCTCATCTCGCCGAAAGGGTTTGCTGACAAAGTCATCACAGCCAGCCCCCAAACTAAGCTCGCGGTCCTTAGCAAAAGCATTGGCCGTGATGGCTACAATGGTGGGAGACGATACATTGGTATCCTGGCTTTTCTCACGGATGCAACGGGTGGCTTCCCAGCCATTCATCACGGGCATTTGGATATCCATCCAAATAAAGTGAGGCTGCCAGCTTTCCCATAGTTCCACTGCTTCTTTCCCGTTGGTAGCTTCACGGGTTTGAAAACCCAGGGAGGTAAGCAGTTTGTTTAGCAGATTGCGGCTAATGGGTTCATCATCGGCGATCAAAATTCGAAAATCTTCTTGATTGGCTGCCAGCTCTTTGATCGTTTTGGTCTGGGGGATTTTAGTTTGGGGTGAGAGTTCCAGGCTGGCAGGGATGTCAAATTGAAATGTTGTTCCCCGATGTAAGGCCGTAGTGACGGTAATATCTCCTCCCATGAGTTTTACCAGCTGTTGACTGATGGGTAATCCCAACCCTACACCGTCAAAAAAGGTTTTTCCCACTTTACCCTGGGTAAAAATCTCAAACAGTGTGGAGATTTCTTCATCAGCAATGCCGGGTCCTGTATCTTCTATCTCAAAGTGAAGCAGGATTTTAGAATGCTCGCGATCAATCTCTGAGAGTCGTAGGGTGATACTACCTGTCTGGGTAAATTTAATGGCGTTGTCCAACAGATTAATCAGGACCTGACGGAGCTTGCCCTCATCAGCTGTTACAAACTGAGGCACATTAGAATCCCGTTCAAAATGGAGCTTTAACCCCTGTGCTAATGCCTTTGACTCTAACATGGCCTTTAACATATCGAGCAGGCTGTACAGGTCTACATTAGTCTCATGTAAGACAACACGATTGGCTTCTATTTTAGAAATCTCAAGAATGTCGTTGATTAAATTTAGCAGGTGCTCACCACTGAGATTAATAATGTCTAATGACTTCTTCTGTTGTGTTGTCAGGGCTGGATCTTGATCCATTAGCTGGGTAAATCCCAGGATGGCATTGAGGGGGGTGCGAAATTCATGGCTCATTTTGGCCAGAAACTGACTTTTGGCCTGGGAGGCGGCCTCGGCTCGAATTTTCTCTTCTTCCAGCCTGAGATTTTGTTGAGCTAATTTGGTTCGATATTGTTGCAGTTTAAAAATTTCGTAAGCCGTAATCACCCCCGCAGAGCCGATCAGGGCCAAAATCGGTGGCACCACTGGAATCCACCAACCACTGAGAAATGCCAGGTGGCCGCTAACAAATACAATCCCCCCGGCAAACACCACAGACACCATGCCGACAATCAGTCGTGTGGTCACATCTTGACTATGGCGTTTTGTTTCTAGCAACCACCAATAGCCCATGGCACCCATGGCAGACCACAGTAAAATCCATAGAGATTCAACGGGTTCAGACCATCCCCGTAATACGGCTCGACCATCGAGGGCAGCGCTGACCAGCGTACTGGCGAGATTGGCATGGATGACCATGCCGGCGGTAGCCTCAGGGGTGTCAATCAGGCGACTGCTGTAGGGGGTATAAAACAGGTCATTGAGGCTGGTGGCCATACCACCCACAATAACAATGCGATCGCGAATCAGCTCAGGCTCTAGCTGACCACTTAGCACATCAGTTACCGAAACCATTGGGAAATAGTGTTCATGCCCCCGAAAATTAATCAGGATTTGGTAGCCTCCCATATTGGTGCGGATATAGCTACCGTCACTACTCCGCAGCGGTCTCAAAATCGCCTGCCCCAAACGATATATTTTTTGATCCTTATCGAGTATCTCCTGAGGTACCTGCTGGGCCGTTAGGTAACGGGCCGCCAGTTCAGCCCCCAGCCCCAGCCGCAGTTCATCATTATTGTTGGGATGAGACAGTAAACCGCGTCGAAACTTACCATCAGCATCCACTAATAAATCCGTCAATGCCACTTGCCCCTGCTGCGCCAGCTCAGCGGGTGGAGCCACGGTTCGGCCAATGGCTTTCTCGACACCAATCAGATTTGGGGTGGAGGTCATCACCTCTATCCAGTCCTGATGCCCCGGTTCCACCGGCAAATCGCGATAGAGATCTAAACCAATAACGGCTGGCTGATGCTGGTTTAGATTACGAATTAGCTGAGCCAGAACCGCATCGGAGAGGGGCCACTGCCCCAGGGCGCTGATGTCAGATTCTTCAATGGTGACCAGGACAATGCGCTGATCAATGGATTCTGCTGCCCGTAACTGAAAAGATTGATCGTAAATAGCCCACTCTAGTAGCTGTAGCGCACCCGTACAGCGTATGGCTATTACTACACCAGCCACAATTGGTGTTGTTAAAAGGGCAGCAATCCATCGCATCTAAATCGTCTAAGAGATACTAATTGTCCTGTTGTGTTGGCGTTTTGTTATGTCGATTGAGCAGCACAACACTGGCATTATCGCAGGGCAAGGATGCTGAAGTCCCTCAACACAAACAAGGGGGCCAATTTGCTTACATCTGGCAGGCAGTCAAGGGCAAATTGTCGGGAGGCGGTCAAACGTCAGTAAATGAACCGAAATCTGTGGGCAGTATGACGGCTGACAAAGATTTGAGATCAGAAAACACTAGATCCCTTTAATTGCAAATGTGCCCTTTGGCTAATTAAGCAAAGGGGTATTTGCGATCGCATCTAAATCTTCGGCCTGTAGAACCTCAGCCCAATTAGCACTGAGGGCATTATTACCAGGTTCAGTCTGCCGCAGCGTTGCCATACTGGCTAACATATCGTGCCAAACGCCAGCCTGCCCATAGATAATGGCCTGGGAATACAGGGACTGCTGCTCCACGTTCACCATATCAGTCGGCTGCTCCACCCGACGAATTTGACCGCTCGTAATCGGCAGATCGGTTTGGGTGGGCTGGCAGATCAGCGCCAGTGACCAACTATAGGTCTTCCCCACCGCCAACTCAGGACTATCCGCTGGCAGCGTAATTCTCAAAATACCGCCGTCTTGAGGAATCTCGATGGAACTTTGGTAAAGACCATTCTGGGCCTCGTCTCGGAGGGTCAAATGAGCCTGGGTTGCCGTTGTGGGTGGCACATAGGCCAATAGTGTGGGCCGAGGGGCCACTGTCAATCCCACGCCAGACTTGGGAACCACCGCCGTTAAGGGAATCCCATAGGTGTCATCATGCATGCACTTAATGTCCGTAGGACGAGAAGCACCGCCGCGAGAATTATCAACTTTTTCGTCCGTAGGGGGTTCAAACAGTACTAAAAGATTAGACGTTGACACCCCAGGAGCGTTGCTCAGAGCTGACGGAGCCGCTCCTGCACTGGTCCAGAACCCTATTGATAGGGTTCCTAACAGACTTAAACACAGGCGTTTATAGGGAAAAATTTTCATAGGCATTAATTAGGCATTAATAAAGAGATTGAACACAGACTTTAAGGGGGCACAAGTTTGGCATTGTTAAATTTTGGGATGGCTTTGTCCGTAAGAGACAGTTAGCTGGCGATGGATCGGTCCACCTCTTAAATCAGCGATCTCAGAGGTTTGTTGATGAGGCTTGTTGATATAGGGGCCTAATTATTTATCGCTCTCCCAGTTAAATATGGTGATATTAAACACAGTTCCCTTATTTAATTTTCTTGTTTAGTTACCTCAGGTTCAGCATCACTTCATAAAAACACACCTACAAGCGTTACAACCAGTTACCTACCAAAACAAACGGAGCCCAATAAAAGGGGTGTTGATAGTCGGACTGTTTTAATAAGCTTAGCTGTGCAGCCCTCAGTGCAGACGCTTTGGTCATATCTGAGTGTGCTGCTACCTGCTGGTAAAACTCCCCCATGAGGGTGGCCGTCGATTGATCATTTACCTGCCAGAGTGTTGCCAGGGTGCTACGAGCTCCCGACCGTAAGGCAATACCCGCCAATCCCAACGCCGCTCGTTTATCTCCAGTCGCTGTTTGGCAAGCGCTGAGTACCAACAGTTCTAAAGGCTGGTCCAAGTCTCGTTGTCTAGGTTGTAGCAGGGCGTCTAACTCTTGAACGTTGATGCGACCATTCCAGGTCACTAAAAAAGTATCCTTTGCTTTGGAGCTAAACTGACCATGGGTGGCTAAATGCACCACTGAGAAGGGAGTCTCTCGCAGTATATTTTTAAGCCGCTCGGCGGTGAAGGTCTCGTTGAGCAGCTGAGTAGTGGGTAAGGTGTTGGCAATTTTGTTGACTTCGGTATCTACGGCTGGCAGGGCAGAAAACCCCTGTTGGGGCAGGCTGAGGCCACCGGTTAATACATCCAGCTGGTTTACATCTAGAGAGGCAGGCTCCAGTAGCTGTAACCCTGGGCTCAGAGCGATGCCATAGCGTTCGATGAGATACTGTTCACCGTCGTGTAACGCCGCTATGGGTATGTTACGCAGTGTGCCATCTAGTACAAAGACCAGGGTTTGAGTATCCCCCAGGAAATCCACTGCCGGACGGATCAGCCAGTCGTAAAGCTGTTGAGACACGGCTAAGCGATCGGCGTCAAAAAAGTGAGGATTGAGATAAAGCTGTAGTTGAGCGATGGTGGTTTCAATATCGGCCTGGGGCAGTCGAGTCTGGTAATGGTAAAGGGGTTGCCCTGGTCGAGAAACAATTACCGCCAGTCGATCGGACAAAATAATGGGGTACAGCACCGCCGCATCAGCGTCGATAGTGTCAATCTGCTGAGGTTTGGCTTGCAAACAAGCATGGCGAAAAAAGTTGTCCAACTCAGCTAACTGTAAGGATTCAATCAGCTGTCGGGCCTGTTGTAGCTGTGTCTGATCAGGATTGTTATCCAGCAGCAGCGCCACTAGCTCACGATAGACAGGCTCAACGGTTTCAAGAAACGAAAATTGTAGATCAGGATTGAGGGCCACCAGCTCCTGACGCAGGGATTGCAAGGAGTCAACGGCATTACTGTAGGCTGCGATCGCACCCACAGTATCTCCCTGTTGTCGCAAAATCCGCCCCAGCTGCCACTGCCAGCTTGTTTTCAAGTCAGGGGCATCCAACCCAACCGCCAGAGCGATGGCCTGCTGGGTGAGCTTTTGCGCATCCTGCCACTGCTGCGAGGTTTCATACAAACTGCCCAATTGCCCCAGGGCAAAGGCTTCTGCCCGGGTATCAGCCAAACTCCGTGCCGACTTGACTGCGTCGGCCAGTAGCTGAGCAATCTCGCCCTGCTGCGCCAGCAGGGATTGCTGCTGGCTGCGTTTATCTGAAATTTTCTGCACTGAGCGATTCCAGCTGGCGGCAAAGTTTACCTGGGCATAGACCGCATCTCGCCCCGGTGGCAAACCCTTTAGGCGAGCGGGCAGGGTGGTTAATAACCGCTGCGCTGGGGCCCATTTTTCAGTTTGCACCAACAGCTGTAGCTGCTGCAGCTGGGCTTGTAGCCGGGTGAGGGGGTGACTTGCCCCATCGGCGGCCTGTTGGTATCGGGTGAGGGCCGCGTCTGTGTCCCCTTGCAGCGCCAGGGTATGGCCCAACCCCATCAGGACGCTGCTGACCTGATCGATAAATACGGGCTGGCTAGCCATCAGCTCCTGGGTAATGGCCAAACTTTCTGTCAGTAATGTATGCGAGCGCTCCAAATCCCCCACCGCCTGAGCCGCTGTTCCCATCAGCTTTAGCCCTGTGGCCTTGACTACCGGATCGGACTGCGTCCGTAGTAACTCCATAGATTGGTCTAACAGGAGTTGAGATTGCTGGTAGTATCCCAGGGTTTGCAACGCCTTAGCCTGATTGAGTTGAGCCCCCAGCTGGCCAGTCGCGTCCCCCACTGCACCATAGACAACAGCCGCTTGCTTCCAGGTATTAATGCTCTGCTCTGGCTGCCCCTGTACAAGCTGAAGCTGTCCCTGCAGATTTAAAGTTGACCCCAGCAGCGGCCCACTTTGAGACGCTGTCTGTAAGAGAGTTTGACTCTCTGTATTTACTTGCTGCGCCAGCTCCCACTGACCCAAATTGAAATAGGCCATTGCTAGATAGTGCAGTGCCCTGGCCTGATCAAAGGTCTGTCCCTTAGTTTTATAGGCTTGAGCGGCCCGGTGCCATGTTTCTGCCGCCGCTGCTAATCGCCCTTCGGCAAACAGGGTACTCCCCTGGTTTATGGCCGCATCGGAGGCCATCACCGGTCTCCCAAAAATCACCAGCCCACTGACCACCAGCGTCAGTATCACTAACCCACTACGTTGCCAGAACCGTCTATTCAGTACTCGCATGAATCCCATCACCATTAGGACGCTTATCGTTTTGGGCCAATGGTCCAACTATAAAATGGCCAGCATGACGTACATTTAGCTGCCATATCTTCTAAAGATATAGATTTCAGCTGCCGTCTAAGGCAAGGTCAAGCCGGTTAAATCAGAGAATTTTAAGGTTTTACAGAGATTTTACGACTAATTTAGCTCTTTGAGAGACTCAAGACAAATTCAGCCCGATTATCTTTGATATCCCCTAAAATTCTTCCATTCTGACTATTAGTGAAGTGTTGGTTAATCTGCACCCCTGGGTGAATCTATTCTGACATCAGCTTATAGAATCATCAAAGGTGCGTAGCGATGCTCCCCTACATATCAGGCCCGTATTATGTCTCTATCTGCCTGGACCAAATTATCCGTTAGATTGACCGTACTACTATCTACGGTGGCCCTCAATAACATTTTTTCGGTCCAGGCTCAGATTATCCCGGACAATACGTTGCCGACGCTCTCAGAGGTGCCCAATGGCTGCACTGTTTGTCCGATTACGGGGGGAACATTAAGCAACGATAGCCAAACAATATTCCATAGTTTTCAACAATTTTCAGTGCCTGGGGGCGGGGCAGCACTTTTTCAGAATGATCCCTCTCTGAGCACTATCGTTACTCGGGTAACAGGGCCGTTTGTTTCGGATATTGACGGTGCGATCGCAGCCCAGGGCAACACCGATTTATTTTTGATCAACCCCAACGGCATTATTTTTGGCCCCAACGCCTCCCTCGCCATGGGGGGCTCCTTTATTGCCAGCACAGCCGACAGCGTACAGTTTGCCAACAACAATAGCTTTAGCGCTGTCAATCCTCAGGCCCTAACGTTACTGACCGTCAGTACCCCCGTGGGATTACAGTTTGGTCCCACACCAGGGGACATCATCAACCAGTCCCAGGCCCCTAGTCCATTTCCCCCGGTGCCGCTTCCTCCCCTTTTATTTCCCCCCAACACAGGGTTAGAAGTCCTAGCCGGTCAAACGCTGGCGCTGATTGGCGGCAATGTCAGTCTAGAGGGTGGCAACCTGAATGCCGTTCAAGGACAGATCCAGATTGGCAGCGTCGCCGATGGCCTCGTCACCCTTACCCCCGACCAACTGACATTTGACTATAGCGACATTCAGAATTTTGAGACGATTCAACTCTCCGATGGAGCCAGAGTGACCACCAGCGGTTTAGGCGGGGGGCACATTCAACTCAATGGTGGCCAAATCACCCTGGCTGATGACGCCCAACTAACGGCGGACAACTTTGGCCCTACGGACGGCCAGGGCATTCAGATTCAAGCCAATCGCCTGCAGTTAGAAACCGGGGCCCGCATCTCTGCCTTTACCTTTGGTGATGGAGCTGGGGGAGATATCACCGTCAATGCAACTGATACCGTTGAATTCATCGGAGAAAACAGTTTAGACCTGATAGAAGCCGTTCTCACCGGTGATTTCACCCTAGATCTCCTCAAAAATGGGTTATTTGCTGCCAGTGTCTTAGGAGATGGCCCCGGCGGTGACGTCCTCATCAACACCCCAACCTTAACCCTTACCCAGGGAGCCGTGGTGGCTGCCGGTTCCTTTTTTGGTGATGCCCAGGGCGGCGATTTAACCATTCAGGCCACCGACGCCATCCAGCTGAACCAATCGGTTTTAAGTAGCGGCACCATTGGCGGTGGTGCCGCTGGGCAGTTAACCATTGAAACCGACCGAATCACAGCCCAAAATGGTGGCCTGATCCTGAGTTCAAATGACGGCTCTGGGCCGGGGGGCGATATCGAGATTGCGGCAGCTGAGTCGGTTGAGTTAAGCGGGGCGATTCCCCTCGCAGCCCCAGATTTACCGACTGGAGAGTTACCCAGCGGCGTGGTCACCACCAGCCGCAGCAGCGCCCCAGCCGGTGACATTCGGCTTAGTACTGATCGGTTAGCCGTTCGGAACGGAGCGACGGTATCGGCATCGACCGTTGGTCGCTCAGGAGCGGGAGGCGTGATCATGATTAATGCCGCAGAATCTGTTGACGTAGCTGGGAATTCGGCCAGTGGAGCCTCCGGCAGTGCCATTTTCGCGACCACAGTCGGTACCGGTGATGCGGGCAGTTTGACCTTAAACACAAGGCGATTAAGTCTGCGAGACGGCGGACGCATATCAACCAATGCCAACGGCCCAGGCAGGGGGGGAGATGTGATGGTGAATGCCTCAGAATCGTTAACAATTATTGGTTCTGCCACCGGACGCAACAGTATTTTGGTCACCGAGTCTCGCGACAACGGCGGTGGCGGTGGCAACTTACAAATCATCACCGGCCAGCTCACCATTCAAGATAACGGCAGACTCTCCGTTAGCAGCACAAATCGGTCGATGGGGGGTGCGGGTAATCTAGAGGTGCAAGCCGGTGCAATTGAATTAGACAACGGCGGTCAAATCAGGGCGGATAACAGAATGGGAGCCCAGGGCAATATTACCCTGAGCACAGATACTGTTTTACTCTTTCGTCAAGGTAGTCAGATCAGCACGAACAGCACCAGTGAGGGTGGTGGCAACATTACGATTAGAGCCCCCTTTCTGATAGCAGTTCTCGAAGAAAACAGTGACATTACGGCTAATGCGATCCAGGGCAGAGGCGGACGAGTTAGTATCACTGCCCAAAGTATCCTCGGCATTGCGTTTCGCGACGAGCTCACCTCCGAAAGCGATATTACGGCGACCTCCGCGCTCGGCCCAGAGTTTAATGGCATCGTCATTCTCACGACTCCCGAGCTACAGCCTGACAGCGGGCTAGTGGAGTTGCCTACTACGGTGAATGATCCAACGGATCAAATTGTTGCGGGCTGTCCAGCAGACAGCGGCAGTCGTTTGGTTGTAGGAGGCCAAAATGGACTGCCTAGAAATCCTACACAGCGACTGCAAACCTCCGACGGCTGGCAGGACTGGCGATTCTTAAATAATCTTAGTTCGGCAACAACTGTTACCAAGAATCAACTAATAACAGAGCCGACAACAGTCTCTAATCCTCAACCGATCTACGAGGCGAGTCATGTCCAGGTGAATACAGAGGGTAAAATTGTATTAGCCACTGGCTCCTCTGCAACATCAGAACTTAGATTTACTCATGCCGAGACAGGTGGATGTTTAACTCATAACAACAGCCTTCCATAGAATTTAATCGGGCCGCTATCTTCCACACTAAAACGACTAGATTCTCCTGACCAACCTGGTTGTCTACAGTAAAACTGGTGACAGGGACATCGTATGCTCATTTGTTATTTGGCTAGCCGATTAAACTCCGGCGCTGTGACCTGCCATGAGAACAAGATGGTCCTCGATGTTCCGATTAAACCGGCCCACGGAGCCAAACTACGGCTGGGCAATATTGGTGAGTACCCTGGTCACCAATGGGGTTGCTGTAACAGCCCAGGCTCAAATCACCCCTGATAATACATTACCCACTAATTCGGTTGTCCCCGATAACTGTACGGTTTGTCCGATTACGGCGGGAACCTTGGACAATAATGGACAAATCTTATTTCACAGTTTTCAACAATTCTCAATTCCCACAGGCGGCGCGGCGCTTTTCCAAAATGATCCGTCCTTAAGCACCATTATTACTCGGGTAACTGGAGAGCTGCCTTCGGATATTGATGGCGCGATCGCAGCCCAGGGCAACGCGGACTTATTTTTGCTCAACCCCAACGGTATTATTTTTGGTCCTAATGCTGTACTTCAGGTACCCGGTTCCTTTGTGGCCACCAGTGCCGACAGCATTATCTTTAGCAACGGCAAGCTGTTT
>JBCCJR010000120.1:0-13077 GCA_039045805.1 Cyanobacteria bacterium P01_C01_bin.118 | reverse complement strand
TGGGAAATTCTACTGTGCCTCCCATATAACCTGACGTAGTAGCTGTCACCCCTGATAGCTCATCAAAGGGATGCTCCATACACCAAAAACAGCCCCCTGCAAATGTCGCCTGTACAGGCTCTGCCATTGCCATATTCGGTGTCACGCAGCAGATAGCAGTTGCCAAAAGACTGCTATATACTATCCGCTGTAATTTCCATAACTGCAGCGTTTTGAGGACTTGTACGATAAAAAAAATTGGGTTCACTTGTTTCAATATCCTTACATCCAAGGAATTACAAAAGCTGCTAGCACAAAGGATAAGGCCGCTAGAAGCCAATAGTCAGCGTACTGTTTGATTATAGGGCTGATTCTATCGCCCATCTTGAAGTGTCTCCTATCTCTATGGTTAGCCGACCTCGATTGTCGCAGGTTGTTGAAACCTTTGAACTTCAGATTGTCAGAGGTTTAATGATTTTCCATTAACTTCATCCCAGACGTGAGCTGCTCCGGTAATGAAACTGAGCTTTCCATAGTAGTGCTGGGGGCGATTAAATTAGCAATTTGAACAATCGGTATTTGACTCAGTTCGGAGTGAGGATGTCTATGGTTAAAATCTAAAATTTGAGACGTAATCGCTAACCGCTCACTGCCAGCAACACCCCAGCGATTAGGTAGTAAGGGTTGGAAAGTGGTGTCCCCGGTTAGACCAGTCGGAGGAGATAGCTGCATTCTGGGCTTCTGTGCGGTTGATGTTGACGTGTTGTCTACGGGCCATGGTAGCTGATGTCGTACCAGTGATAGTGTCATCCCTGCCATTACCGATATGGGTAATAGGACGGCAATGCCTCGAGTTTGCCATCGTTGGTAGCGAGCAGTCTGTTGACTGGCCTTAATAAATTTTTGGGCTAGTATTGAGAACTCTGTGGAATGAGTCTTTAAAAAGTGGGTGGTGTTTTTTAAATACTGTTGACTCAATAAATATTCAGAGCACTTTGGTTCACCGCGATGGTGCCATATCCAGGCTCTTTCTTCGATATCTCTGCTCTGTTTGAGGATAGGGCGCTTTTCTTGCAACCACTGACGTAATAATAGCCAGTCTGTGATCAGGGTTTTATGGGCTAGTTCAATAGTTGCGTCTGATGTTGCTGTCGGCGTCCAGTTAGTCACCAGCCAACGTTGGATCTCTGAGGTTTCTTGGTCGCGAGTTTCCCATTCTGTGGCTATGGAACGACCTGGAGGCTGGGGGGCCGGGCTTGAGAATGTTTTATTGGATACGATCAGTCGGGCATCTGCTAATTTCTGTAAGAGCCTATCAATCAAAGATTTAGGATACTGAGCATTAATTAATTCGAGGCTGCGCACTTGACGACTCTGATCAAGACGCCCTTCTCCTAAATCGCACAGAGCAAGAAAAATCCTTTGGACAGCTGGTTGCTCTTCCTTAGGTACGGTCTCATAAAAATTGGTGGCCTGCTCAACGATTAACTTGGAGAGTCGTCCTAATTTCATGTAGCTGTCCAAGGTGAGACAGGGACTTTTACTGTAGGACCGGGGTGTGCGTTTGCGCCATAGCTCATATAGCGTCATCTGTAGTAAAGCCAGCTCTCCAGGAGCTCCGCTTAAATCGAGGGAGAGATTGTGGATCAGGTAGGGATCAACTTTAAGACCTAATTTCTCTGCTGGTTTCTCAATGACATCGCAAATATTTTGATAGCTCATTGGTGAGATAAGAATCTGATGATTCTTAATCAGTTCGGACAGATCACTGTAGGGAAGTAAATCGTCGATTGCATTGGAGCGTAGGCTAATAATGATACCAAATGCTTGAGATTGATGACATAGAGTCGTCATTAGGGTGCTAATAACTTGTTGGCGCTTGTGTTGGATCTCAGGATCGGTCGTACAAGTTAAAAGGGATTCAAATTGATCGAGTACAAGCCAAAATTTACTAGCAGTGGGATGTCTGAGCAGAGCGGCAGTGACCAAATTAGATAGGCCATGGGAATGATTGCTTAGTAACTCTTCAGCTTGTGCTAATTGGCTGGCAATCTCAATTTCCTGATTGGCAAATGTAAATGCAGAGGCCAACGCTTTAATAGGATGTGAGTCTAGCTGAACATAACGCACCAGCCAGGAATCGCTACCTGGGATCTCCTTTCCCTTAGATAGATGGGGGATAATACCAGCACGTAATAACGATGTTTTGCCGCAACCAGAAGCTCCTACTAAAGCGCATATATTCTGTGTTTTTAAGGTGTGAAGGATTTTTTTGATCAGGCATTCTCTGCCAAAGTAATATTCTGCATGCTTTTCTTCAAAAGACTCATATCCACGATAGGGACAAAAATTATAGCTGTATTGCTTGAGGCGAGAGATGATTGAAATGTTGTCTGATTTTGGAATTAGCTTTTCTGTTTGCCGGGTAATGGTAATTTCACTGCCCCCCTGCTCAAACAGAGGCTGCTGAAGTTCACCCCTGAGCTGATTAGTAAGAGATGCAACGAGATCAGCGCTGGTGATACGTCCGTTTTCGGACCGCTGGGGTGGTAGTGCGGAGATGACTGCTTGAGTAAGAACGCTGTAGCCACTCTCCAGGGACTCATAGGCCTCTTCATACTCTCGGGATGCTGCTATAAATAAGTAGCTTTGGCCATCACGTCCTTGCCAGACTTCATCTTTTAAGGAGATAAATTCACCACTGTGACAACAATCCAAAATGATTAAAATCTGACGCACTGGGCTGTGTTTGATCAGTCGCCGCAGCCAGGACAGAGATAATCCGCTACTAGAGGAATTGGGTTGAGTGTCACTAGCAGCTAAATATCCTTCTCGAATACCTATCTCACGCTGTATGCCGTGACCTGAAAAATAGAAACAGACGGTTTCAGGGATATGATCGCCTTTGGGTAACAGCAAGCGTACCAGATGCTGTTCTAGTTGCTGCATAGATACAGCGGTTTGTTGACCTATGCTAGGTCTCTGATTTTCAATAATTTCAGGCAGGCGACGTACTCGAAAGTCGCCATGGGTTTCCAATATATTGGCGATACCTTCAGCATCTCTTGCTGCCGCTGTGAGTCTCGGTAGGTGTTGGTATTGATTAATACCAACAATTAGTGCATCTCGTGACATGATTGGGACATTATGATGACTGTTTAGAAAGCACCATTGCTGTTCTGCGGGGCAGGACCTGAGACTGTAGATAGGGCCTGAATCCTATCGAGTGAGCTGGCACTTAAATAGGTTGATTCTTTAAAGAATAAAAGTAACAACAGGCTTATTCGATGTCATGTTGTTCCAATGAGAACGGTCTACTGGATGAATTTTTAAGATTATTCTCAAGACTTATTAAGATATACTTTGAAACTATTCTTATAAAAGATTGTTTGCCTATTCAACCAACATATAGAAGTTTTTGCGGATGAGCCAGGGGGTGAAACCCTTATGTTGCCTGCATCAAGAAGAGTTAATCTAAGAACAGTGGTGAGTTCTCCATAAAAACTCGTAGGAACCTTATACAGCTATCAAATCTGGTTGATTCTTTGAGATGAACGAGGCGTATTTTTACTTAAAAAATCAAAAAAAGCTATTGGGATTTTTAGGTGAATTTAAGGTGAATTTTGTTCATCCCGAACAGCGGAAACTCATTAAATAATTTTTCTTGATTAGTGTCAGCCAATTGGCTGATCTTTTCTAGTCAAGGTTTAGTAAAGCTACTGGGACATCCGTTCAAATACTTCAGTGATGACCGTTACAGATAATTTGCTGATAGAGTTTATTCGGATGTATTGGAGTGCGATCCGATGGGCAAATAAGCGGGTGAGTCAGTATATGTTGTGAACTCCTATGTTGAATGTTTTGGAAGCTGGCCAAGATTTTATAATGTTTGTGTATAAAAAAAATGACGTAATCATTAAAACAATGCTGAATGTCTTTTGGTCAGCCACATTGACGTATGTGTTTGATACCTAGCTTTTGAAAAGACTAGAAGTTTTGCGGATAGGGTCCTATCAGGTTGTTTATCGACGGGGATGAGTAGCTCATTTTTGTTGCCATAAACTTATGGTCTGTAGTTATTGATTGGGTGAGGATCAAGCGATTGATCAATTCCAAAAATATTTAGGCTGAAGATATGCTTTATGGAAAGTCCGCGCATCTAAAAGTGGAATTTAATTGATCTGCTGGCTAAGGGGTGAGCTTTAAATTGTTTTTACTGGAGCGTGGTGCGGTCCTATTAATCAGCAATAGTGCCGAATCCTTAATTGTAAGGAACAAAACTGTGCAACAAATTTTCTACAGATATAGCTTTGGCTTTGAGGGTGCTTGAAATGCGGGGACTAAGTAGCTTGGGATGCTGCTGCACATAGACTATGAAAAATGATGTTCCTGAGGGGACAGTATTTAATGCGTTGTCAAACTGTTCTGACGATATAAAGTTTTTGCTATCGTCAGCTATATGTGTGAACCAAGGATGACTCTAACAAGGTCTTTAGGAATGAGAACTTCGATGGTATGTGTTCCTCAGACTTAAAGCACTTGTGGCGATATGAAGTGGGTAAGTGTTCGCAACCCGTAAAGAGTTTTCAAATTGATTGATTTACAGAATACTCAGCTCCTTGGCGCTGGAGTAGGCCGACCAATGTTGGCTGTTTTATCACTGCATACTTAATTTAAGGTAAGGTTCATATGTCACAAGAAATTTTTGAAGCGGCCATTGATGCAGTTAGGGGTGGCCAGTTTCAAGAAGGGATTAATGGATTACAGCGGGTAGCCTCTCAGGTGCGTCCACCTGATAAACTTTATTATTCGGCGAATATTTGGTTGGTGCGGGCCTATAAAGAGAGTGGGCAGCTGCCAGCAGCGATTCGACTTTGTCGTCAGCTGGCAACAAGTTCTCATCCCAGGGTTCAAATTTGGGCACAGCAGGCTTTGCCGGTTTTACGACAGCCCACCAGTGTTTCTAATCATTTGGAGTTGTTTTAGCACCAGTGGTGAGTTTGCTGCCTTGGGGAGCGGCAGGTGAAGTTGGAGACGTTATTTCTGTAAGAGCAGTCTAGCTTTAGACATCGCTGTTCTTTATGACCATGGACTAATACGTTAGATTTGTGTCGTGGTGTTTGCTCTATGGGCTAAACTGAGTGCTCAGCGGCAGGTAAACTGCTCTGGTGCATTATCTAGGGATAGGGCTAAAGGCTGCCATGTATTTGTTGTCGGTTACCCTTACAAATTTTAAGGTTCACCGCGATCGCAACTTTGAATTCCAGCTCGGCACCAATGCTATTTGCGGTGTCAATGGGGCTGGAAAAACTAGCATCCTAGAAGCCATTGCCTGGACCCTGTTTAATCATCGAGGAAGCTATAAACAGGAAGACTTAATCCGCAATGGTAGTGGCAGTGCCCAGGCTAGGGTGGCGTTTGTGTCCAGCTACGATGGTCGTACCTATGAGGTAGAGCGCTGCACTAGTCGGGGATATACCATTTTTGATCCCCAGCTGGGGGAGCGCTTAAACTACAGTCGTATAAAAGACGAAGTGGAGCCATGGTTACAGCAGCATCTAGGTGTGGCCATTGGCACCGACTTAGGGCACTTATTTGCTAATACCATTGGTGTGCCCCAGGGAACATTTACGGCGGATTTTTTACTGAGCCCTGAAAAGCGAAAACCCATTTTTGACAGTATTCTCAAAGTAGAGGAATATCGTCAGGTCCATAAAGACTCCAACGGATTACGCCGGTATGCAGAGGCCCAGGTAGATCTGCTAAAAAATCAGCTACAGCAATATGAAGATCGATTACAAGCTTGGGATGAGCTGCAGGCTCGATCTAGCAAAATCAGTCAAGATATTGCGCTGAGTGAGCAACAGTTGACGAGTTTTCAGCAAGAGCTGGATCAGCTACAGACACAAAAAGAGTCTCTTGCTACTCAGAGTGAAAAAATACAAACTTTACAACAACAACAACAACAGCTAGAACTGCAGCTAGAGGCGAAGCAACAGGCGGCTCAACTGGTAGAGCAATCGCGGGTGCGATCACAGCAATCCCAGACACTATGCCAAACCCATAGTGAAGCGCATCGTGCCTATCTGGAAATTGAAACGGTTCTGCAAACCCTAAGTCAGCAGAATCAACAGCGTCAACAATTAGTGCGACAGCAGCAGACCCAGCAGCGAAATTTAGATCAACAAGCGACGGCGATGGCACGTCTACAGGTGCAGCTAGAGCAGCGTGATCAGATCAAAAAACAAATTGCTGATTTAGTCGATGTTTGTAAACAGCAAGATCAGCTAGAAGCAGAACGTCATGCTTTGGTGCAGCAACAACAAAAGTTGTCTAAGCTGCAGGTCCGTCGTCAGACCTGGCAAGATAATTTAACCAGGCTGCAAAAAGAGACCCAGCAAGTGGCTCAGAGTCTTCAATCTTTAGATGCTTTGCAGAGTAGCGTGGATCAAATTGTTATTCTGGAGCAGCAGCAGCAACGCTGGCAGCAGCAGCTAAGTCGAGTGGAAGCTGCCCAGCAGTTTCAGGCAGAGCTGCAACAGCTGGTCACTAGTCATCGCTCCCAGTCTGCTGATTATGATCGGCAGGCCGCTGCCGCGTTGGTTGCCCTGGAAGATTTACAACAAAGTTTGCCGCTATTGTCTAGTGATGTGATCGAGCAGTTGGAAGCTGCGATTGCAACGGGACAAACCCTGAGTCAAAACACCTTGTCATCGTTGGACAGTATTCTGGGGGATCTCTCAGAACAGGTGGATACGGCTCAACTGAAACGAAATCTCAAGACAGGGCAGGCTGAGTTGACTAAAGCTTATGGCTATCGGGCTCAAGTCGCTACCCGCGCACAGCTACAGCAAAAAGCAGCTGAGTTGACGACTCAACAACAAGAGCTTCAAACTGACATAGCAGATCTCGATCAGCAACTGACTCAGTTGGAACCCTTGGGGAGGCGTTTAGCTGATTTGGATTCTACTGTCGAGAGTTTAGGTAATCCTAAGGGCCGTTGCCGGGTGCTGCAGGATCAGCTGCAGATGATGACCAATGTAGACGCTGATTATGAACGTCTAAACACTCAGCGCCATAGATTAGAAACTACTGTGAGCGATCTCACGCAGCAGCTGGCCAGTTTTGCCAATGTGGAGGCAGAACTCTCTCAACAGCAGCAGCTACGTCAGCAGCATCAGCCCGGCTATCTTACTTATATTCAAAATGAAAAAGATGCTCAGAAATTAGATCAGTTGAGGATTGATGTAGCGGCAGCGACCCAGGTAATTGAGGGGTTGACACAACAGCAGCAGCAGCTGACCATTGAGCTAAGTCAATTGACTGCAGAGTTTGATCCGACGGTTTTGCAGGGTTTGGAAAAACGATATGGCCAGGTTAAATCGCAGTGCGATCGCATCACCGGCAGTTTGCCCCAACAGCGTCAGCTACAGACTGAACTGACAAGCCAGCTGGAGGCATTGCAGCAGGTAGCCGAGCGACGCCATCAGGCTCAACTTGAGCTTAAACAAAAAGAGCGAGTCAAACGATTTATCAACTTTGCCCGTAAGGCCTATAAAGAAGCCGGCCCTCGCATTACCGAACGCTATGTGCAGGGGATTTCCCGTGAGGCGGATCGTTTATTTCGAGAGCTACTCAATCGCCCCAATGTAGCGCTGGAATGGACGCGTGACTATGAAATCCTGGTCCAGGAAGGCGGCAATACCCGTCGTTTTATTAATCTGTCGGGGGGCGAACAAATGTGTGCGGCGTTAGCCGTTCGTCTAGCGTTGCTAAAAGTACTGGCCGATATTGATATTGCCTTTTTTGATGAACCGACGACTAATATGGATCGCCCTCGGCGGGAAAGCCTAGCTGAAGCCATCGCTCGTCTGAAGGCGTTTAAGCAGCTATTTGTGATTAGTCACGATGACACCTTTGAGAAGGTGACTGAGAATGTGATTATCGTGGAACGTGAATCTTATTAGCTCGGCCCATAAAGCTCCTAGGACAGACAGCTCAGGAGTCTGAAATATCCGATTTTTAATAGTATCCATTGAGTGGAACCACTATTTCTCAGGATCGATATTTCCAAAGTCTTTTCTTTAGGGGATACATCCTATCGTTCGCAGCGCTTACTCAAGTTCTGTGCAAATAGCTGATGCAATTGACAGTATCGCCCTACAGTCCTGTATTCCTGAATCAACACTCAAGGGCAAATGAGTCCTCAGAACTGCTTAATAACATAAGCTATTCTTTTTGATAGGATTCGAATTCATAAACCATAAGTATATTTCCTCTACCTCGTTTTGTTGGTAGACTTTAATCAATGGTTTTTTCGAGTTGCATTTACTAATGTCAATTCGAGTCTGATTGCCAAACTTCATCGATATTTTGGCAGTCACAATCAGATGCAGTTCCCTGGGGGTGTTGCCGGATGCTTTCCAAAACCGGCTATCCAGCTTGGGGGCTTAGTTTGACTAAGCGAGGTGCTTCAAATGCATGCGATGCAGATAACAAACAAAATTCATTTTCGAAATTTACGTGGTGATCTCTTTGGCGGTGTTACCGCTGCTGTAATTGCCCTGCCCATGGCCTTAGCCTTTGGTGTTGCTTCTGGTGCAGGGGCTGCCTCAGGTCTATGGGGTGCTGTGCTGGTGGGCTTTTTTGCAGCTTTGTTTGGCGGTACACCCACACTGATTTCTGAACCCACTGGTCCAATGACGGTGGTGATGACGGCTGTCATTGCCAATCTGACCGCTACTAATCCTGAAAACGGAATGGCCATGGCATTTACCGTGGTGATGATGGCCGGAGTATTCCAAATTTTATTTGGGGTACTGCGTCTGGGTAAGTACGTCACTATGATGCCCTACACCGTTATCTCAGGATTTATGTCCGGTATCGGTATCATTTTGGTGATTCTGCAGCTGGCACCGTTTTTAGGGCAGGCAAGTCCTGGTGGTGGCGTTGTTGGGACTCTGCAGGCTATTCCTGATCTGTTGAGAAATATACAACCAGGGGAGACATTTCTGGCATTGCTCTCGGTGGGTATTATTTGGTTTATGCCTGCCAAAATTAAGCGATTTGTTCCACCTCAGCTGGTGGCCTTGATTGCCGGTACGGTGCTTGCCCTGATTCTGTTCCCTGAACTAGGAAGTATTCGCCGTATTGGTGAGATTCCTATGGGCTTTCCTCAAATGCAGGTGCCTACATTTGATCCTGGACAGCTACGACTCATGTTTGTTGATGCAGCTGTTCTCGGTATGCTCGGCTGTATTGATGCGCTGTTGACCTCTGTTGTTGCCGACAGTTTAACTCGAACCGATCACAACTCTAATAAGGAGTTGATCGGCCAGGGTTTAGGTAACTTGATGTCTGGTTTGTTTGGTGGTATCGCTGGTGCAGGTGCCACCATGGGTACTGTTGTTAACATTCAATCGGGTGGTCGTACTGCTCTATCTGGTTTGACCCGCGCCTTTATTCTTCTGGTTGTAATTTTGGGTGCGGCTAACCTGGCTGCAATGATTCCCTTAGCTGTGCTGGCCGGTATTGCCCTGAAGGTTGGTATCGACATCATCGATTGGGATTTTCTCAAACGGGCACATCAGATTTCTTGGAAAGGTGCGCTGATCATGTACGGCGTTATCGCTCTGACAGTTTTGGTAGACCTGATTGCAGCTGTCGGAATTGGTGTTTTTGTTGCCAATATTCTCACTATCGAGAAAATGAGCAAGCTGCGGTCTGAATCGGTGCGAGCCATCACAGATGCAGACGATGCGATTCGTTTAGATGCAGATGAAAAGCGCTGGTTAGATGAAGGCAATGGTCGTGTTTTGTTGTTCCAGCTGGCAGGTCCAATGATCTTTGGTGTAGCTAAGGCGATCTCCCGAGAGCATAATGCTATTGGTGAATACGATGCAGTGGTCTTTGACCTGAGTGATGTTCCTCATCTGGGTGTAACCGCTTCTCTGGCCTTAGAAAGTGCAATTCAAGAAGCGGTCGAAAAAGACCGTCATGTCTATATTGTTGGCGCAGCTGGACAGACCAAGCGTCGGTTGAGCTCTCTAAAGTTGTTTAATCTAGTGGCTGCTGACAACTTGTATATGGATCGTGCTGAGGCTCTTAAACAGGCGGTTTTACAGGTCTATCCCACGGTATCTGCTGACGTACCTGTGGACGCTTCATCGACAGTTCCTGGTTAGTTAATAAGAGAGCTATGCAACCCTTATTCTGGCTGTTATTTGCTCTTAGTATGACCGTGCTAGGTTACCGATGGCGTCACCTGGATGAAGTTTACTCAATGGCACTCTATATTGTTGGGGTTTTGAGCGGCATTTGGGGGCTTTCTTTGGTACCTGGGACGGTTCAGCTAATGATTGGTGCGATCTCAATTGGTTGGTTGCAGTTTGGCAGTTTACGAAATTAGAAAACGCGTTGAAACTCTAAATTTAAAGAGGTTTTATCCATGTTTTTGAATGGCACATTAATGCTATCTCTTAATCAATTTGTCGATATATGGCCCGACCCATCGTGGGTATTGGCAGAAGTGTCGCCTACTGACGCTAGCCCATTTGTGCTCATGGGCGTCTTACTTAGCTTGATCGCTGTGTATGTCACCAGTAAGCTAGGCGGCGAATTGTCTAAGCGTCTAGATTTACCCCCTGTCCTTGGCGAACTGGTAGGCGGTGTGGTTGTTGGTGTTTCCGCCCTGCATCTGTTGATGTTTCCGGAAAACGCGGCCAGTGTTTCAGACTCATTGATTGCTCGCTTTGTTCAATGGATGGGGCATCTGGATGCCGAGACTGCTATGCATGTCTTTGAAAGCCAGAGTGAAGTGATTTCTGTGCTGGCAGAATTAGGTGTGATTGTGCTGCTGTTTGAAATTGGTCTTGAGTCTGACCTGCGAGAGTTGAGTAAGGTTGGTGCTCAAGCTGCTGTGGTAGCCATAGTAGGTGTTGTTGTTCCATTTACCCTGGGTACTGTTGGTCTGATTGCAATTTTTAACGCTCCTGTTATCCCCGCGATTTTTGCGGGAGCGGCATTGACGGCCACTAGCATTGGGATTACATCCAAGGTGTTAGCTGAGCTGGGGCATTTGAAATCCAAGGAAGGTCAAATTATTGTTGGAGCTGCTGTTATTGATGACGTTTTAGGCATTATTGTCTTAGCGGTAGTGGCCAGTCTAGCTAAAACAGGTGAAGTTGATTTACTCAATGTTGTTTACCTGATTATCAGTGCTAGTGCGTTTCTCTTGGGTGCCATCTTACTGGGTAAGTTTTTCAACACAAGTTTTATGGCGATTGCCGATAAGCTGCAAACTCGTGGAGCCTTGTTGATTCCTGCTTTCACATTTGCGTTGGTAATGGCTTGTTTAGCTAGCGCCATTCACCTTGAGGCGATTTTGGGAGCCTTTGCTGCGGGGCTGGTGCTGGATGAAACCGACAAACGCAATGAGCTGGATCAGCAAGTGATGCCCATTGCCGATATTTTAGTGCCAATTTTCTTTGTCACAGTAGGTGCTAAGGCTGACCTGGGGGTACTTAATCCCATGGTGGCTGAAAATCGAGCTGGGTTGATTATTGCGGCATTTCTGATTGCTATTGCTATTGTTGGTAAAGTCGTCACTGGCTGGGCTGTTTTTGGTCAACCTGGTATCAACCGCATGGCAATTGGTGTTGGTATGATTCCCCGAGGTGAAGTGGGTCTAGTCTTTGCTGGTATTGGCTCTGCCAGTGGGGTGTTAGATCGACCGTTAGAAGCTGCCATTATTATGATGGTAATCATCACTACATTTGTTGCTCCCCCTCTATTGCAGCTCGCCCTGAATACCCCGGAACCGTCAAAGGCGCAGATCTCCGTGGGGCAGCAAGCTCTATCCGCAACAGATTAGCTGTGGCATGACGGTCCTCTTGGCTCTTGAATTGAGCTAAAGGAGATATTGTTTGACGTATTGGTTACTCCTTCGGTTAATGCTGGCTGGAGGATGATTTCCTTTTAATAGAGTAGATGAATTTAAAGTTGAATCAGCGACGTTTGTCAGAGAACTAAACCGATGAGTGCTGTACTTGAAGCCTGTATTTTTGCCACAGTCATGGGTGGCTTTTTTGGCATCATTTTGAAAAAGAATCTAATGATGAAGATTCTCTCCATGGATGTCATGAGTACTGGTGTAATTGCCTGCTATGTCTTAGTGGCTTCCCATCGGGGTTTGTTTACGCCGATTTTGGATCCTGACCAGGTTAAGGACACCGCGGTCTATGCCGATCCGGTACCTCAGGCGGTGATTTTGACGGCCATTGTGATCGGTTTTTCGATTCAAGCGTTAATGCTGGTGGGGGTGATGAAGCTCGCTCGGGATAACCCTACTCTGGAAGTTTCTGAAATTGAGAGGAGTAATACGCCATGAAATTATTTACGATTGCTTCGATCGCTATTCCACTGTTTGTAGGATTTAGCATTTATCTTTTACCCAGGTTAGCTCGCTATCTGACGATGGGGGCGGCACTGGTTTCGCTGACCTATGGTTTAACGTTGATTCAGCAGCCAGATGCCTTAAATTTGAAGCTGTTGGATACTTTTGGGGTGAGTCTGATAGCAGATTCACTGAGTGGCTATTTTATCGTGGGCAATGCGCTGGTTACGTCTGCAGTTGTCCTTTATTGTTGGAACCAGGAAAAATCAGCGTTCTTTTTTACCCAGATGACGGTGCTGCATGGCAGTATCAACGCTGTCTTTATTTGTGCCGATTTTATTAGTCTTTATGTGGCCCTTGAGGTAATTGGGGTTGCTGTTTTTTTATTGATTGCCTATTCCAGAACCGATCGTTCTATCTGGGTAGGACTGCGCTATCTGTTTGTGAGTAATACGGCCATGCTGTTTTACTTGATTGGTGCTGTGCTGGTGTATCAGTCTAGTGGTTCCTTTGCCTATGTGGGTTTACAGCAAGCTCCGACCGATGCGATCGCGCTAATCCTGCTTGGTCTTCTCACTAAAGGTGGTGTGTTTGTCTCTGGTCTGTGGCTGCCCTTCACTCACTCTGAATCTGAAACCCCTGTATCGGCCTTGTTATCTGGCGCAGTGGTTAATACAGGGATATTTCCTTTAGTACGGTGCGCA
>JBCCJR010000119.1:0-13144 GCA_039045805.1 Cyanobacteria bacterium P01_C01_bin.118 | reverse complement strand
GAGCTTAAGCTGATGCTGATCTAACCACTGACGATAGGGCTGAGCATTAACAATTTCTGACTTTAACTCTTCGTCACCAATAATTCGTCCAGCCGCCATATCCACTAAAAACATCCGACCGGGCTGCAGCCGTCCTTTTTCCAGAACTTGTTCTGGCTCCACCGGCAACACCCCGGCCTCCGAGGCCATAATCACTCGGCCATCCTTGGTCACGTAGTAACGAGAAGGACGCAAACCATTACGGTCAAGAATCGCCCCGATCATAGACCCATCGGTAAATGCTACCGACGCCGGACCATCCCAGGGTTCCATCAAACAGGCATGGTACTCATAAAAGGCTTTACTCGCGTCGTCCATGGATTCATGGCCTGCCCAGGGCTCAGGGATCATCATCATGACCGCATGGGGCAAAGAGCGACCAGCCAGCACCAACAGCTCTAAAGCGTTATCAAAAATGGTTGAATCACTACCATTGATATTGATTACCGGCTTTACCTTCTTCATGTCAGCGCCAAAGAGCTCTGACTCAAACATGGACTGTCGAGCCACCATCCAATTGATGTTGCCACGCATAGTATTTATCTCACCGTTGTGGGCAATGTAGCGATAGGGGTGAGATCGCTCCCAGCTAGGAAATGTATTAGTACTAAAGCGGGAATGCACTAGAGCCAGAGCACTCTCAAAGTCCGGGTCGCTCAAATCTGGGAAAAAATCTCTCACCTGAGGCGGAGTCAACATTCCCTTATAAACCATCGTGCGACAGGACAAACTGGCGGGATACCAATAAGTATCATGGCCTGGCTTACCAATAGCGTTATAGGCAAGCTTACGAATAACGTAAAGTTTTCTCTCAAAGGCTAAGTCATCCTGAAGATCAGCAGCACGACCAATAAACACCTGCTGAATAAAGGGTTCGCTTGCTTGGGCTGTGGCTCCTAATGAACTGTTGTCTGTAGGAACATCACGCCAACCCAACACTTTTTGTCCCATTTGAGCCACTACCGACTCAAATCGTCGTCGACTCTCGGCCCGTACCGCCGCATCTGGAGAGGTGAAAATTAAACCTGATCCATATTGACCAGGATCAGGTAAATCAATGCCATCTGCCGCTGCTACCCTTTTCAAAAATCGATGGGGTAGCTGCACTAAAATACCAGCTCCATCGCCAGTATTTACTTCACTACCACAGGCCCCGCGATGTTCCAAGTTGCAGAGAATCTTTAACCCCTGGGCCACGATATCGTGGGAGGCTAGTCCCTTTATTTGGACGACAAATCCAACTCCGCACGCATCGTGCTCAAATTGGGGATCATATAAACCCTGCTTAACAGGCAAGCGATGGCTAGTCATAGACGTGAAGTATTGTTGGCGAACGCGCATCATATTGACAAGGATTCCCAGGGCGGTCAGCTTAGCGTAGATTGCAGGGAACAGACAGCATGCAGGCCTTTGAACAATCGCTCAAGACAACTCAATCCAGGGGCCTACATTGTCCAACAACAAAAGCTTTTTTGGACAAATCCTTAACAAAACTGTCAAGTTATTACAGACAGTCCCAATAGTAAAAAGCTATCTCAACTCCAACTGTTAGCAAGTTTTTTTTAGGTTTTTCTTAGAAATATTCTATTGAAGATGCAGTCTTCCAACAGAAGACTTTAAGTTTTACTACGAAATGTCCCAAACCGTATTGTTTTCTGTTGGAAGTAGGCATTCATCCATTGTGCTGAGAACTTTCGAGGACAATAGTATCGCTAGCTACAAGGTCAGCTATCCCTGACTAAAGGAGTCTTATGGACAAGCCTTCACCCAAAACAATCTATGAGAATTTGAATGATTTAGAAAAAGTCGATATTGTCACCAGTGCTCGATATCGACAGCTCGCTCAGGCCGTATTAGCAGACCCTACTGTTAGTGAAACGCTACGTCAAAATATTGCAGAACGGCTACAGCAAGCTAATCATCTACTGGCCTTAAAAAATGTTGACGGAGATGAAAGCTATTAGCAAAAAGAGTTTTGAATTTTGATTGACGCTATCAACACTGATATCAGTGTTGATAGCGTTTTTTGATGTGATACCGCTCAAATCTTCTCAGTAGAGAATTTTCACATTGTTTTTGATCTTGATTTAGACAGGTCTCATTCTTCAATATCAGGTTCGACAAGTTCCTCATGAGTTTCAGAAACGTCTGCTTCATTTGAAATCTCCTCCTCTAATAACTCTTCCTCTTCAGAATTCTCTTCTGTTTCTTCCATAGTTTCCTCAACTGGAGCAACGGCTGCTAATCCCAATAGTGCATCAAGTTGAAACTCTTGGCTGCTGCTAGAAGTGGTTACGCTGAGACTGCGAATAGTGCCAAAGTAGCTCTTGATGTCCGTAGCCCACGGATCTGTTGCCTGATTAAAACCAAAGAGATTATAGAAAAATGACAGGGTTGCCCCTGCATTCACATATAAATAGCCATTATTCGGATTTGGAAAACTCTCAGTAGCATTACGAAACGTGCTATGACCATTGAGGGGATTAAAACCAGCAGGCACCACCAATCGCTCCATAGCACCATTACCGCTAGTAAAGACCAATGTGTCATCTGTGATCCAGGTATGAGTCAGCACGCTATCCATCACACCGTCAGAGTTCACATCATACTGCCAGCTCATCACGGGGTGGTCAGCTAGTGTTGTGGCAGCAGCTACCTCTTCACCAACAACATCATCTAAGGCCTTTAAAGCCGTTACAGCATCTTCACGATTGCTGGTTTCTAAAATGACTCCCCCCTCTAGCCCCACTCCTGGAAAGATTGAATTGAGGAGACCTGACTGGCTGGGAAAGAGAAATAGACTATACTCTCCATCCATCCATTTTAAAATATCGGTATCTAAATCTAAACCGGTTGCCAGAGACACCAGCGATCGCGCAGTCTCGATCAGGCCGCTGGTAGCTTCACTCAAGGAAAAAGCCGACGATACATCATTCCAAAACCCACCGATATCGTAGCCACTGCCCAACATGTAAGTGGCCGCTGGAATCAGGCCAAAGATAGATTGATCGGCATTGGGAGATGGCGGTAAATCAGGTAGTGCGCCTTCTGTGTACAGGTGAGCTTCCAGATGCATACCCTTTTCGTCGGGATACACCAACACATCAAAGGTGACATTGCTAAATAAGGCTGACATGGCAGCCCGTTCGCTAAGGCTGGGCTGTGGAATAGGCGGCAGACCAAAGCCCTGAAACGGATTACTAAATTCAAAGTTGAGTAGCTCACCCACATTACCGTAGACCGTAGCCAGACTATTATCTGCTTCTGGGTGACTTTGAGTTTTCTCAAAACTAGGATTGCTGGTGAGCTTGGGACGATCCTGAGTCTGGTATTCAATCCACTGGCGCAGAGTGTCAACATTCTCCGACATGACAATGTAGTTGCCAAGGTGAGCGACAGCATAACCAGGAATGGTATAGCCGTCGGGAGAGTAAGTACCGTCAGGGAAATAGATGAAGGGAGGTTCGGGTTCTGGGCGGTAGGTACGGCGTAATAGAGAGGAAAGGGAGGAGGGGGAAGTTAGACCGCTGGGTGGCGGGACTGGGGGAAATTCTTTGAGCTCAGGCTCTTCTTCGGGGAAGTCTTCCCAACCAGAAAAATCATAGGAAACAAATTCGGCAGGCCAGTTCCAAATGGGAAATGTTCTGTAAGAGAGCAGCTCTGGTAGTGCATTACGAGACTCCGCCAGGGTGGGGATAAAATCGATAAAGGCGGCGGCATCACTGATGGGGACGATAGTGACGGAGCGCTCCACAGGGGCAATAGTACGAATACTGGGCACTGGGAGCAGCGCCAGGGCTACACCATCGCCAATCCAGGGTTGTATATCTTCTACATAGTCAATGGTATAGGGCAGCAGCGGTAGTGCCTGGGGGCTGGGCTCCACCCCAAATGCCTCAGTCAGCTGCGAGAACAATGCATATTTGTTTAACTCAGACCAATCTTGCTGACGAGTGTTGACGATCATCGCCGCTGGCGTATTGGCAGGCAAAATATTGGTAATGATGGGCGGTGGTGGCGCAGTCGTCGGTAAGATTTCAGCCACTGTCGCCCGCAGTTCAGTCACATCAACCGTGGGCTCAGGGTCTCCAAAGGGATCGTCAAAGGGGTCATCCAACTCTTCATCGGGGTCATCCCAGTCTCCATCTATGGCGTCTTCGGCAGCAGCTTCAGCGGCTTCTTCGGCAGCAGGTTCGGGCATGCCCTGCGGTTCCTCAATAGGCGAGTCTTCAGGTAGCGCGGGTGCAGGCTCAGAATTTTCTAACGATGGTTCCTGAGCCGTTAAAGGTGCGACTAATATAACCAAGGGTGTTGTAAAAATCGCCAGTGCTAGTACCGCTGTTCCCCATCGATTCACCACAAATAAAAACTCCAAAGTATATATGGCTTGCGCAACTAAAGTTAATGGTTAACTGTGCCCCCATAAGATGGAAAACGTAGATTTACGGACACCCTAGAGCTATCTACAACAGTCGTCCGTAGTTTTCAGTTCAACCTTAACGGTTCGGTTACAGGTTCGGATTGCCATCCCTGTCCCGTTTTTGCTTTTCTCAGTACTATAAGCGTAATGGCGAAATCAAAGGGTTGAGATAGTATGAACCAGTTTAAAACTCTCGCATTATTAAGCCTTCTCAGCGCTCTACTTATTAGTATTAGCTATGCCACGATTGGTGGTATAGGGGGTATCTTGTTTGGCGTTGCGATCGCAGCCATGACTAACCTGGGGTCATGGTTTTACTCCGATAAAATTGCCCTGGCCGCCCATAAAGCCCAGCCAGTTACCAAAGAAGAAGCTCCCGAACTATACGCCACGGTAGAGAAACTAGCAGAAAAAGCCAATATTCCGACGCCTGGCGTTTATATTCTGCCGACAGAGTCCGCCAATGCCTTTGCCACCGGTCGTGACCCTGAGCACGCAGCTGTTGCCGTGACCCAAGGCATCATGAAAATGCTGCCGAAGAATGAGCTAGAGGGCGTAATTGCCCACGAACTTAGCCACATTATGAACCGCGACACCCTGACCCAGGCCGTAGCGGCGACTATTGCAGGGGCAATTGCCTTCCTAGCCCAGATATTACAGTATTCCATGTGGTTTGGGGGCATGGGTGGTTCTAATGACGAGGATGGTCCTAATCCTATCGCCCTCTTAGCCACACTCTTTTTGGCACCTATGGCAGCAACTGTTATCCAGCTAGGTATCAGTCGCACCCGCGAGTTTGCCGCTGATGCCGGTGCCGCAGAACTCACCGGCAACCCCCGTGCCCTGGCAAATGCCCTCAAGCGACTAGAAGCCAGTGCTCGACAAATGCCCATGGCAGGCAATCCCGCCTACGAGCCATTGATGATTATGCATGCGGTTCCCAAGCAAATGTTTAGCGGATTATTTTCCACACACCCAGCCACAGACAAGCGTGTAGAACGTCTGTTAGAGCTTGAGAAAGAAGTAGTCGCCGCATAGCCTGTTTTTCTTTCTCCTCTCCTGACTTAAGGAGACTTAAAGAACCAACTACCACTCTTGTAGTATCAAGGGTGGTTTTCTCCCTTTAAACCCATTATCCAAGCTGTGACATTACGACAGAACTCTTCCGCCCAAGCCTCAAAGTTTTTGTGGCTTACCGTTGATTTTGCCCAACAGATCTCTACTGCCACAGACAACATCACACCCCAGCTTTTTCTCACCCTGATGGCGTATCCGGCCATCAATCAAATCAAACGCTTTAGTGCAAACACCGAGAATCTTGGTCCCGATGACGTTGCTGACTGGGAACCCGGAATTTTTACAGTACAAGCCTATCGGTCAAGCCTAGCCGACGTACTTAAACAGATTTCGTCTCAGCTAGCCTCTCACCTCGTTACCAGTGATCAAACATCAGACCAGATTGCCATCACGGTCTATATCCAAATGGGTGGACGGCACTATCCCATCAACACCAGCCTTGACGAGAAAGACATCAACGCCACTGCAGTCGATATTGAAACCATGGTCAGCCAGCATGAAGAAGCAGATTAACACCAATGATCAGCATCACTAGGCAGGCATCAGCTGCAGCACCAATGCACGTCGATCAAAAGACTGAATTTTGCCAGCATCTTTGAGGTCCTTAACAATCCTCTCTAGCAGCTCAAGTGCCCTATCCCTGTGCTGGTGCTCACGCCCCCGTAACCGCACACGGAATTTAACAGAATCCCCTTTACCCAACCACTGAATAGCCTGGTTAATGCGCAGTTGATAATCAGATTCACCAACGTTGGGGCGAAATTTCACCTCTTTTACGGTGGTGCGTGCGCTCTGCTTCTGGCGTTTCTTTTGTTGGTACTGGAACTTACCGTAGTCCAGGATTTTTGCCACGGGAGCCTGCTTGCTTTCAGAAACCAGAACTAAGTCTAGCTCTACTTCCTCAGCTAGTTTGAGTGCATCCCGCGTGTCAGTCAAACCACGATTATTATTCTCGTGGTCAATTAGCAATACTTGCGGGGCCTTAATCTGACGATTGATTCGATGTTTCTGTGCGATGAGTCTTTCCCTCTTCAGTAGAACGCGACAGGGTAAATGGACAATGTTGCCGAGCCAGAGGTAGAACTTGGGCAATGGACCAACCATGACCCGTAGGTCTGACAAGTCAACGAATTTTCTAATCGTAGCTTATCGTTTTTAGAATGCAACAGATCTGTGGTGATGATTGTAATTCTGTAAAGAATAATCAATCTAACTTATAGATAGCCGATGCTCTTGAGGCTGTCGATGCAGCAATATAGCTCTAATTTGATTGACTATCTTTAGGGGCGTGCAGGCGATCAATGACGCCTATCACCTCAGATTCTGCAGCAGATGCAGCGGCCCAGGCCTGAATCGAGGGCAATGCCTGCACTGCGCCTATAAATGTCTGAGCTTTGTGAGTCAGCTGAATCTGATAGGTGACAAATCTTAGGGCGACAGGGGCATACACTACATCGGCTATGGAAAAGTCTCCAAAGAGCCAGGGACCCCCATAGGTATCGTAGGCTTGGGTCCACATCTGCTCCACCCGATTGATTTCTGCTTGGGTACCGGGTGCCAGTGTGGCCCGGTCCACCGGCACCCGCGCTCGAATATTTTGGGCCAGCTGATCACGAATGCCGAAAAAGCCGCTGTGCATTTCAGCGGCAATGGAACGGGCGGTGGCCTCGGCAGCGGGGTCTATCGGCCAGCCAACGGTATTGGGATAGCGCGATCGCACATACTCATAAATCGCACTGCTATCCCAAACAGCGATCTCCCCATCCAACAGTACCGGTACCCGTTTAGCCGGACTGTACTGACTAATCTGCTGCCAGGTCTCTGTAAATAACGGCAGGCGAATTTCCTCAAACTCCAGCCCACTTTCAGTTAAAAATAACCAAGCCCTTAGCGACCAAGAGGAGTAGTTTTTGTTACCAATCACCAGTTTGAAGCTCATCAGACTAGCCTAAATTCAAACTCTATGGCCCAGCGCAAAATGCGCACTGCCTGACGCGAAGCGCACACTGCCCATTGCCCTATTAAAAGTGTTACCATCCTTGAGAAATTACAGAGTTAACGGATTGTAACTATGGCGCTCCAGGTTTACGGCATTCCCAACTGTGGCACCTGTAAAAAAGCTTTGACGTGGCTAGATACTAACGGTATCGCCTACGAATTTATCAATACAAAAGAACAGCCCCCCACCCGTGAACAAATCACTGAATGGGTTAGCGCCCTCACCGCTCGCCCCATGCGTAATACATCTGGCATGTCCTACCGTGCACTAGGTGAAGAAAAGAAAACATGGAGTGACGAGCAGTGGATAGCAGCATTTTCTGAAGATGCCATGCTGTTAAAACGCCCCCTCTTTGTCAAGGACGGTACCGCTGTGCTGGTGGGCTTTCGGGCCAGTGAGGCAGATCGGCAAGCAAAGCTGACTTAAACTGTTGTAATCCTAATCATGAGGCCACCCCAATGGGAGAAGCCAAACGTAGAAAAGACACCGACCCAAACTATGGGAAAGTAGCCAAAAAACTACCTCAACCCGCCTGGTTTAAGTTTGACCCTAAAAAGATTACGCCGACAGAAATGTTGATATGGGCCATCCTTATGGGCGGCACTGCTGCCGTATTCTTTGGGTCTTACTTTTTACAATAAGGCTATGACGGCACTGCTGCCGTATTCTTTGGGTCTTACTTTTTACAGTAAGCGCATTATCAATACAATTTACACCGAAAAGAACCGCACTTCGGACCAGAAGGCGGCACTTCTCAGTTATTTATAGGTAATTAGCCCAGCTTACTGGCGCTTCGGTCGTTCCTCACGGGGACGCGCTTTGTTGACGCGAATTTCACGACCGAGCCACTCAGCACCATCCAGTGCTTCAATGGCTGCATCTTCTTCAGAATCTGCAGCCATTTCCACAAAAGCAAAGCCTCGTGGACGTCCAGTTTCACGATCCATAGGGACAGTCACTCGTTTTACGGTACCGTAATCTGCGAATACCTCCTGGATATCTTCCTGTGAAACTGTGTAGGCGATATTTCCTACATAAATGGACATGGACTTTCTCCAAACAATTGACATAAAACTCTGGTGAGCGTAACGCCGAAAACGACTGATTCTAGATAAGCCTAGAGACGTTTACCGACGCAAATAGACTGCTCATCCAGGGTCACATTAACATAGAAATTTAGGCCATTATCGTTGTCTGGACGACTTGTGAGGAAGGCTTGATATAATTTCTTGCCACTTTGAACAAAATTTTTGCCCTGTAGCCTATATTGTCCTTATATAAAGACAATATAGGCTATGTCAAAATTACACCGAGATCTCCACAGGGATTATCCTGCTTAAGGTCCAGCATCAGCAGAGCCTGATTGAGTTCACTATCGCTCCAGTGGGGATGGGCCGTCTGCAATGTGCGACGACTAAGCTTCTTAAGGGGCTTCTGTAGCCATGCATCTTGCGTATTGGTAGTTTTCAGGTCTTTGTTAATCATCGTAAACCTCCTATCCAGAGGGCAGCTCTATCCTAGCGAGTACTTCAAGTCGGGTTGGTGCGCTACCGTACGGTTTACCGAAACTTTGCATGACCCTGATGCGAGCAGCAATCGCTCCAACTACTCAGCCAACAACATTGCAACAATTACAAACACTCGATGGGTAATCCGCAAGATACGATATCAACCGATAAACCTATTTAAAAGACAGCTATTCATGACAGATATTGTTTTTTTTCAAGCAGACGATAGCTGGCAAAACTGGTTATTTACGATTACCTATCTCAGTTTTTTAGTGTTTGTAGTGTGGCGAGTGATTGTGTCCTCCGCTCCACCATCGGACTAATCAGGATGCATGATCATGGTGGAAAATTCGACGGATATGGCCCAGGTGACGGAACGGGTGGCATGGCTACAGTCCACCACGTGTCTGCATGTCTTAGCTGAAGAGGTGTTGGTTGCGATATCAACACACCTCACCCCTTTATCCTTCCAGGTCAATCGTCGGCTAATTCTAGAAGACACCCATCCCACAGCCTTATATATTCTGAAATCAGGCCAGCTAGAACGCTACCGCAGCCAGCGTACCTCCATGGCCCAAACCGTCGACCTACTACCAGGTGTCGTTCTACATCTCCAGGAAATTCTGCTGGATCAGCCCACTGACTACACCATCATCACCCTAGAAGACTGCGAACTATGGCAGCTATCTGCCGATAGACTCAAACAGATTGCCTACGAATACCCCAGCCTTAGTCAGGAACTCTCCGAAATTCTTGCCGAAGAGGTCGATCAGCTCTCTGCCCAGCTACTGTATGAACAAGAACGACAGCAAGAGTTACGCCCCTATTTAGTCCCTAAAGTCAGTCGCGGTGTTGTGGGAGCCAGTCGCTACGCCCAACGCCTACGCCAGGACGTACGTGAGGCATCTAAGGTTGTCGCCGATGATCAAGGCCAGCGCGATCCAGTCTTAATCTTTGGTGAACCTGGTTTAGAAAAAGATAATCTGGCTGCTTTAATTCACTTTGGTTCTGCTGCCAAGAAAGCACCCATGCTCAAAGTGAACTGCAAAACCCTGCGGGCAGTGGATCTCTTTGGTCGAGGCGACAGTCGTCCAGGGTTGCTTGACTGGTTAGGTGAAGGCACCCTCTTGCTCAACAATATCCAAGATTTAGAACCAGAACTACGCCCAGCAATTCTAAGACTGATTAAAACAGGAGAATACCAACCCAGTCCCCAGCCAGGCAACGCCCCATCTGCGATTAAAGCAAGCCCTGCCTGGATCATGCTGATCGCAGAAAAGAGTCTCACTCCCTTTGCCAATCTGGCACGGCAAACGATTAAAGTACCACCACTGCGGGTACGCAAAGGCGACATAGCCTCCTACATCAACTACTACATTCAGCTGTACTGTAGAAAACGGGATCTAAAAAAACCGACTCTCACACCTGAAGCCCTGCGACGTCTCCAAAGTTATGACTTTCCGGGCAATCTGCGTGAACTCGACAGTCTTGTTCAGCGAGCCATTCAACAGTCAGACTGTACTTCTCGGTTAAATGAGGAAGTCTTCTGGTCTGCCAGTGAACAGGAAGATCGATTTCGATGGAATTTGCTCAATGCCTATCCTAAACTGCGTCAGTTTTTGCGCAATCCCTGGTGGCCAGACCGGATCAACTTTGGCTTTACTAGCTGGTTTTATGTGCTTGTTGTTACTTTATTATTTCTGGGCCCCCAAACCCGAGATGCCAATATCGCCTTGAATTTCTTTTGGGCCTGGTGGTGGCCTCTGATTTTGCTATCATTTCCCTTCGTAGGTCGACTGTGGTGTGCCGTGTGTCCCTTTATGATCTACGGCGAAATCACCCAGAAATTATCTCTTTGGCTATGGCCCAGACAGCTAGGTGAGTGGCCCAGGCAATGGGCAGAACGCTGGGGGGGCTGGATTTTATATGCTGGGTTTGCCGCGATTTTGATCTGGGAAGAGCTGTGGAATTTGGAAAACACCGCCTATCTGTCTGCCTGGTTGCTATTGATCATTACCGCTGGCGCAATGATTTGCTCTGCTCTATTTGAGCGGCGTTTTTGGTGTCGTTATTTGTGCCCTATCGGTGGCATGAATGGTCTATTTGCCAAACTTTCGATGACGGAACTGCGGGGGCAGCGGGGTATCTGTTCTGCCAGTTGTACGACATACCAGTGTTATAAAGGTGGTCCCGAAAAAGGGGAAGGCCAGGAGACCAGAGGCTGTCCGGTATATTCTCATCCGGCTCAGCTGGTGGATAATCGTAACTGTGTTCTATGTATGACGTGCTTAAAGGCCTGCCCCCATCGGTCCGTGGAGTTTAATCTGCGACCGCCAGGCATTGAGCTGTGGACCACTCATAAACCAGTGAATCATGAGGTGGCGCTGCTGCTATTGCTGTGGGGGGCGGTGTTTGTGCATCGATTGCCGGAGGTGGCGGCTTCGTTAGGGATTTCTGAGATGGTTGCGGGGTTTGGGTGGCATGCGATCTCAACCCTCCTCCTCCTATTCGCCCCAATGCCTCTAGCCTGGCTCGCCCACAAACTCACACAGCTAATCCGACCTCGCTTGAAAGCTCGACCCTTTATCCAGGTTGCCTATGGTTGGCTACCAATTGTTCTCCTTAGCAGCCTGGCCCACTACCTATCCCTTGGCCTCACCGAAGCCGGTCGCCTGATTCCAGTCTCCCTTGCCAGTTTTGGTATGGCTAGCACGGGCCCAGGAATAGTGGCACATCCAGCCGTGATTGCTTTTCTACAAGGCGTTAGCTTAACTGTGGGTGCCTTGCTAAGCGTGCTGCTCACCCAGCGCATTGCCCGGCAGCCCTGGCTAAAGTTAATGCCTCTGCATGGACTAACCCTGGGGATGACGGCAATCTTATATCGTTTGATTGCATAACGCAGACATTATTGAAGGGCAAGCTTATTTTCTCAATTTATGAATCTACTCAATAAAATCCTGACGTTTGAGCCATTCGACTGGGTCAGATGTTTTATTTTAATTAGCTTTCTGCCTCTCACAGCCCTAGTACTTGCCATCGATTCTAAGCAGCTATTAGCCGCTCAGGGCATTGATGGACAGCCCTTTGCCAATGTGTTTATTATCAGCTACTTTTTGCTATTGCTGTTTGGTCTGCGGCCAGAACAGCGACTGATGGCTCTAATTTTTGTCCCCTTTGCCGCTATCGGAGAATGTATTTTTAGCCTGCTGCTTGAACTATATATCTATCGATTAGAGATGGTGCCAATGTATGTGCCCTTTGGCCACGGAGTGTTGTTTAGCATGGGCTTGCTCGTTGCTGAGCTCTCTGTTATTCAAAGGTATACGCAGCAGTTAAGATCATTACTAGTTTCTCTTTTCTGTCTTCTCTTCGGCGGCGCAATTCTACTTTTACACGATTCTCTCAGTGTTATTTTTGGCTTGATATTCCTCTGGATTCTGCGACGCAAAGGCTATCAAACTCTCTATTTCATCATAGGCTTACTGGTTCTTTACGTTGAACTAGTCGGCACTTATTGGGGCTGCTGGGGATGGACACCCCATCCCTTTGGTCAAACCTGGCTCCATGCAACAAATCCACCTGTGGGAGCATTTGCTTGTTATTTGTTGGCTGACCTGGGTGTGATGAAACTTGCCCGACGTTGGAAACCATTGTTGGGTTTGGAAACTGCCAGTAATGGTGCAAAAGCGGTACCCAGCATCTGAGCTATGATAAAAAGCCTTAAACGGTGATAGCGTGGATATACAGCCTGTTCTATAAGGGATAGTGCGAGTAATCCACGTTGAAAAATTGTTCTATTCCCCAGCGACACCGGTAAATTTTTAAGGTTTGATTGAGGGTGGGGAGATTCGTCAGGATATACCAGGGTGCTTTCGGACCCTTCTTGCGGTACTTACGTTTCCAATAAACAGCCAGATTAAAGGGACCTAATCCATCTCCTTTGTTCCCTCTAATGCCAATATAAAATTTGGACATTCCCGGCTTAAATCCTTGGTCTTTGAGGACTTGGTATTCGTCTCCAGGATGTTGTTGAAAATGGAAGTCTTTTTTCTGACGTAAGGCGAAGTACATTCCTTATTGGTCCAGCCATTCGGCCAATTT
>JBCCJR010000118.1:0-13216 GCA_039045805.1 Cyanobacteria bacterium P01_C01_bin.118 | reverse complement strand
TCAATTTCTGCGCGGATACGACTTAATTCACGAGAAACCTCTAGCACTTGGGAAATCTCACCGGAACGCTCCATGATTTTGAGTACAGATTCCTCTGTCTTACGTAAGTTACGCAGCCGCGCTTTGGCATCGACGATTTGAGTGGATACATCCTCAGCATTCAGCCCCTGCTGCTGTACAGTGCCGAGTTCACTCAGGGCTTCTAATAGTGTGTCTAAGTTAGCTTGGGGAACTCGAATTCGGAGATAGGCTGTACGCTGAACCGCCTCAATTTGATTGTCTTGGAGGTCTAAAATATCCCCTTGTTTTGTGCGAATGATTTGTGACGCACTCTTTAATCCGTCATCCACAGAATCTACTACAAGACTGAGCTGAGCTTGTTTGATTAACTGGGGTTGTCCGGCTGTAACAACGGTAGACCCATTGGGTACATCAGTTGGACTGCTGGCATCTGCTTCAACTGCTTCTCCTGCGTCGATAGTGCTTTCTTGGGCTGTCAGAATGTTGGCAGAGTCAGCGACAGCAGTGGACTCCATAGGTGCTTGACTCAACTCATGGGCTGCACCACAGCTGGCTAAACTCACTACCGCTATAAGTACCGCCAGGCCTGATTTCATTACCTTTGCCATGGTTTTTCCCTTCGTCTCAGCTGGATTCTTGGGTCCAGTATGGCTTGGAGAACTTGGCCTATAGAGCGGGTTACCAAATTTGCAACCGCATTCAGGACCCTGGTTTTTGTCAGAATTCATGTAAAAACCCCGGTCTTACAATAAAAACCGAGGTCCTGATGCGGATGAAAGGACTTGAACCTTCACGTCACGAAGACACTAGAACCTAAACCTAGCGCGTCTACCAATTCCGCCACATCCGCTCGCTTGCGAATTCTATACTATCAGAGAATTCGGCTCAGTTATAAGCAGTTATTTGAAAATAGATCATCTTCTTTGAGCCGGTCCAAACTAACCAGAATGTTGAATAAAGGATAGTCGGTTCTCTGGAATAGACAATCGGGTCCTAACCAGACCATTATGATGGTGTGTGCATGTGGTTAAGCCGCAGCACAATAGTGGCTTAGACTACTAAGTGACTACTATATATATGATTAATTGTGTAGGCGACGGTTGTCGCTACGCGCGCAGTGGGAGAAGCCTAGCGGATGGGAAAGGTCGTCGGTATTGACCTCGGTACTACCAACTCAGTTGTCTCAGTCATCGAAGGTGGCAAGCCGGTGGTCATTGCCAATGTTGAAGGGATGCGAACCACCCCTTCTGTGGTTGCATTTAGCAAAGAGGGTGAGCGCCTGGTGGGCCAAATGGCCAGGCGGCAGACAGTGCTCAATCCTCAAAATACTTTCTATAACGTCAAACGCTATCTTGGACGGAAATATACGGAGCTGAGTTCGGATTCCAAGCGTGTTCCCTATACTGTCCGTAAAGATGAGGCGGGTAATATCAAAATTCGCTGTCCTCGCTTAGATAAAGACTTTGCTCCTGAAGAAATTTCAGCCATGGTGCTGCGGAAGCTGGCGGAAGAGGCCAGTCGCTACATGGGGCAGCCAGTGACGGGAGCTGTAATTACCGTGCCCGCTTATTTTAATGATGCTCAGCGTCAGGCGACTCGGGATGCTGGCCGCATTGCAGGACTGGAGGTGAAGCGCATTATTAATGAGCCGACAGCAGCGGCGCTAGCCTATGGTTTGGATCAGCAATTTAATCAAACAATTTTGGTGTTTGATCTGGGTGGGGGCACCTTTGATGTTTCGATTCTGGATGTGCGCAATAGTGTGTTTGAGGTGCGTTCTACCAGCGGTGACACTCAGCTAGGTGGGGTGAACTTTGATAAGAAGATCGTTGATTGGCTGGCGGATGAGTTTTTAGAAACTGAAGGGGTTGATCTGCGGCGCGATCGCCAGGCGCTACAGCGTCTGACTGAGGCGGCTGAGAAAGCTAAAGTTGAACTATCTGGCCTCCCCACGGCAGAAATTAATTTGCCCTTTATTACAGCGACTGCCGATGGGCCTAAGCATATTGAGAAGAAACTGTCGCGATCGCACTTTGAAACCCTCTGTGCGGATCTGATTGGTCGGTTGCGGGCTCCGCTTCAGCAGGCTATGAATGACGCGCGCTTATCTCCATCCCAGATTGATGAAGTAGTGCTGGTGGGGGGCTCTAGCCGTATGCCCATGGTGCAGCAGCTGGTGCGGTCTATGCTGAGCAAAGAACCTAGTCAGAATGTAAATCCTGATGAGGCAGTCGCTGTGGGGGCCGCGATCCAGGCGGGTATCCTCACCGACGAAGTTAAGGACATCATGTTGCTGGATGTCACTCCGCTTTCCTTAGGATTAGAGACTATTGGCGGTGTGATGAAAAAAGTGATTCCCCGGAATACTACTATTCCAGTGCGGCGGTCTGACGTCTTTTCTACATCTGAAAATAATCAAACTGTTGTGGAAGTGCATGTGCTCCAGGGGGAGCGCGAAATGGGGATAGATAACAAGTCCCTGGGGCGGTTTAAGCTGATGGGCATTCCTCCGGCTCCACGGGGTATTCCTCAGATCCAGGTGGCCTTTGATATTGATGCCAATGGTATTTTGCAGGTGTCGGCCATGGATAAAACCACAGGCCGTGAGCAAAGTATTACGGTGCAGGAAGCCTCTAACCTGTCTGAGGACGATGTCCAAAAAATGCTGCGGGAAGCCGAAGAATTTGCCGATGTGGACCGCGGTCAGCGCGAGCGGATTGAGAAGCGCAATCGGGCTGAAACCCTCACTTTTCAGGCAGAACGAGCGATGCGCAGTGTCTCTATTGATTTTGGATTGCAGTTTGCCCGCGATCGCAAACGCCGCATTGATAACCTGATTCAAGATTTGCGGGATGCTCTCAAGCGCGAAGATGAGCGCATGGTGGATATGGTTCAAGCCGAACTACAGGATGAACTCTACGAATTGAATCGCGAGGCCTATTTGTACGACGCTGATAACGACGAAGGCAATATCTTTAACCAGATTGGCGACACCATCAAGAAGGCTTTTGAGGATGACGACGATTACTATCGGCGTGACTATGACTGGAATGGTCAAAGTCAGTGGGATAGCCCCAGCTGGTCTGCAGGACGTCGTGATAACCGTAGCGGTTGGGATGATTGGGATGATAGTTGGAGCCGTTCTCCCGCTCGTCCTAACGGAGCCGGAAATCAGGGCTATGATGCTCCCCCTCGCGATGGCTATCGTGGCTATGACAATAGCAACAATAGTGTGGGCGGGCGACCGTCTGATAACTATGGTCAGTCTGCCTATGATCAGAGGCGTTATGACCAAGATCGTTATGATCAAGGCGGTTACGAGCAGCGTCCCTACGATCAAGGGGCTCAACGTTATGGTGCTGATGAATCCTATGGCTCGCGCTCACAGCAACCGCAAGACCCTTACAGGCAGGACCGTTCCCAAAGCCGTTCCCAAGATAGATACGAGCAGGATCCCTATAGTTCGCAAAATACCTACGATCAAAATTCCTATGATCAAGGCCGATATGGTCAAGATCGCTATGATCAGGGGCGTCAGGATAGTTACGAACGTGGTTTTACTGGCAATCAGGGCCTCCCTGACTCTAAAACCTATGGTCAGCGGGACTATGATCCGCAGGACTATGGCCAATCGCGAGACTATGGGCAGCGGCAGGACTATGATCAACCAAGCGGTGGTCAGCCAGGCTATGGCCAACAGGGCTATGGTCAGTCGCAAGACTATGGCCAATCGCGAGACTATGGCCAGCAGGACTACGGTCAATCGCGAGGCTACGCTCAGCAGCAACCTTACGAGTCCCAATCGGGAGGCTATGGTCAGCAGTCTCGTTCAACCTACGGACAGCAGAGTAGTCAAGACAGACAAGACAACAACTACCATCGCCAACAAGGCTATAGCGATACCGGAGCCCAGTTTGATACGAGGCGTCGCTATGAGGGCTCTGGAGCTGGATACCCAGATAGGGATGTAGCCACACCGACAAGCGATAATCCATGGAGTGCTCCTGAGGAGGAGGATCCTTGGGCTGATAAACCTACAGAGCCAGTTCCCAATGGGCCTTCGGGTAAACCTCCATCCTCAGGATATTCTGGCAATGCTGCTCCTTCAGGCCAAAAACGGTATAACAGTGACGATGACTGGGGAGAGCAGGACGAGATTTGGTAAGTAGTCAGTCAACCTATGCAAAATTTTCGAGACTACTATGAGATTCTCGGCGTTATTCAAGATGCTGATGCTCAGTTGATTAAGCAAGCTTATCGTCGTCTAGCTAGGCAGTTTCATCCCGATCTAAATCCTGGAGATCAAGCAGCTGAGGAACGGCTCAAGTTGCTCAACGAAGCCTATGAGATTCTCTCGGACCCATCTCGAAAGGCTCAGTATGATGATTACCGTCGTTATTGGCTGCAGCAAAAATCTGAGGCTGACTACCGTGATTTAGAGGACTTTAATCGCTTTGTTGATCAGCTGCTCAATCGTCAAGATGTGGCGCAAGCATCCTCCTCGGATCCCCAAAAAAATAAACAGACACCAAAATCTAATCAATCAGATACATCGGAACTTTTACGACGTCGTGATGCGGAAGCATCGTTGCATGTTCCATTGGAGCGAGCTTTTCAGGGTGGAGCAGAGCGAGTTCGATTAGAAGATGGTCGGGCCCTTGAGGTGGATATGCCATCAGGGCTAGTGACGGGACAGCGTATCCGTTTGCGGGGACAGGGGATCAATGGCGGCGATCTTTATCTCAACATTGTGGTGACACCTCATCGTTTTCTTCGGGTGCAGGGGCGGGATGTGGTGTGTAACTTACCCCTGACTCCCAGTGAAGCTGTGTTGGGTGGTCAGGTGACTATACCCACCTTAGATGGCCCAGTGCAAATGACCATACCGGCAGGTATTCAGTCTGGGCGAAAGCTACGTTTGGCGGGAAAAGGCTATGGTCGTAATTTTGAAGATCGAGGCGACCAGATTGTTGAAATTGAAGTGGCTGTACCTAAAACTCTCAGCGCTCAAGAAGCTGAGCTTTATGAAAAGCTACTAACCATTGAAGCCTTTAGCCCCAGGGCTAATTTGATGTAGCCCTGGGTTCTAGATGATGCACGGTGTATTTATGCCCCAAAATAGTCGGGTTCCTGACCGGGTGCCCACTTTATATTGCACCCGACACTGGGGAGCTGATCAGCGGTGATGCTCTGGCCAGCCAAGACTGTATCAATGGCAGCCCGCAGGTCTTTACCAGTTACTGGTTTGCCATTGCTAGGACGACTATCGTCGAGCTGTCCCCGGTAGGCAAGGTTGCGATCGCTATCAAACAGGAAAAAATCAGGAGTGCAAGCAGCCGTATAGGCCTTGGCCACTGCCTGGGTTGCGTCATAACAGTAGGGAAAATGAAACCCCTGGGTTTTAACCTGGGTTTTCATATGCTCAGGCGCGTCCTGGGGATGGGTTGCAATACTGTTTGAGCTGATAGCGACGATGCTTAACCCCTTGTCGATATAGTCCTGCCCAATTTTGGCCAGTTCCTGTTCTACATGTTTGACAAAGGGGCAATGGACGCAAATAAACATGACTAGCAATGCTTTGCTGCCTTTGAACGTGTCCAGAGAAATTGTGTTGTCGGATGCTACATCCGCTAACGCAAATGCTGGAGCCTGGGTGCCAAGGGCCAGCATTGTGGACTTAACCATCACCATGGCATATACCTCCTCAACTGATGTCTGTTTTTCTTACCTTAGAGTACGGTCTTGCTTAAGATTAGGGGGTACCTAGCCACCAAACGCCATGGCTGACATGACTAATGCAGAGAGTAGTAGGCCTGGGCTCAACAACAAAATAAGGGTTAAAAGCTCGTGCATTTCCATAGGGAGTGGTTTTCCTTTGGGGGTATTGTTTATTTGACTGCCCCTATCATGGCCGATGAATTTCCACACCGTGGGGAATTTTTATCAAAAATATGGGTCAGACTTGACAAATTGCCGTATGCTTTAACCTCTGATTGTTTTGTCAGTCGTTTGCGGATCAGGCCTATGGGGTTTCAGCACCGTTGCTATCAGTTACTGGGGGGCAGTTTGACAGCTGCTCTGATGTTTACCGCGTCATCAGCTTGGGCAGAGGATCTACGGGATTGGTCGTTTGATAGTACTAACAGTGAGCTGACGTTTTCTTTGCCAGACACCCTATTCCCCGAATTCTTTCTATTGTCAGAGCCGCCCCGTTTGGTGCTCGACATTCCGGCCACCGATCTGGGTAATGTTGAGTCTCAGAATGTTTATAACGGTGTGGTGCAAACGATTCGGGTGGCCCAGCATAGTGAAGATCAAGTCAGGGCCGTGATTGAGTTAGTTCCGGATATTGTTTTAGCTCCGGCCCAGGCAGACATTCAATTTGATGATGGGGAGAATGGTCAACGTCACTGGCGATTTCGACCGCTGCTTGCTGGAGGGGCAAATACAGTCATAACAGCTACTACACCGGTGGAAACGCCGTCGAGCGGTCTGAGCCTATCGGCGGATAATTTGAAACTACCTCAAAAACCTGAGATCGCATCCGCTCTGCCCCTAGATCCTTACACTCCAAATGCTTCAACGAATGTGGTTAGCGTGCCACCGCTGGAGGATAGTGCTGCATCATCTTCAGTGGTATCCGTGCCGCCGTTGGCTGGAGATGTATCTGTATCTCCAGCTACGTCTGTGACAGAGTTGCCTCCGATGACGGTACCAGATCTAGAGGAACCGACGTTGGACCAGTTAGAGCTACCAACGGTGGCTGCAGCACCAGAGGCTCATCGCTCCAGCTTACCGGATATTAATGGAGCCGCTGAGGCCGAGCCGTTAGATGTGGTAACTGCTCCAGAGGTGACAGCGTCTGTAACGGAGACACCGCCAGCGGATGCTCCACAGCCAGCAATTGTAGAGACAGCATTAGTGCCAGACCCTATTACTGAACCGTCAGTATCTGAGAGTGCTTTGCCACAAGCCATTCAGCAACCAGCGGCCAATCGTACCATTGTGCAAACAGCAGCTCCGGCACCGTTAACGTTTGGTCAGCCACTACCCGAGTCCTCAAAATAGACAAGCCTTTAATGGATTAAAACATTGGCAACATCAGAGCGCTTTTTGGTACTTTGACTGGACTGCTGGGTGGAGATGGTTAAAGTAAAGTGAATTTGTGTTCCTTGGTCTTTTCCTTTGGACATGGCCCAAATTTTGCCACCCTGAGCTTCGACAATTTGGCGGCAAATGGCCAGGCCCAGACCGGTGCCGCCCACGGAACGGCGGAGGGCACCTTCTTCTTGATAAAACCGCTCAAATACGGTTTCTAAACGCTCTGGCTCAATGCCACGACCGCTGTCATTGACAGACACTTCCACTAAAGCATTGTCTTTTACCGCTGCTTCGATAGAGATGTGACCCTTAGCGTCTGTAAATTTGCAGGCATTGTCCAGCAGCTTGGTCAAAACTTCTACGATCCATTCGCCATCTCCTCGGATGAGGGGTAGGTCATCTGGGATATCAACTGTAATGTTGGAGCAATTGATATTGGTGCGTCGGCTGCTCAGGGATAAGGCGACACATTCACCCAGAGACAGAGATTCCAAATTCCATTCAATACGACCACTTTCTAGACGGGAGAGCGTCAGAAAATCTTGCACAAGCCGTTGCATACGGTCAGAATCTTCCATGGCCGTTTGCAACATCACTTGTCGCATATCAGCGGGCATATCGGGTTCAGTAAAAAGGCTTTCGAGACATACTCGAATGGTGGAGAGTGGTGTGCGTAATTCATGTCCCGTAATGGCAATCAGATTACTGCGGGTTTGCTCTAGGGCTTCTAATTGTTGATTGAGGCTTTCCAGGTTGGCATAGGCCTCAGCTTGAATGACAGCAACGCTCAGCTGAGCGGCGACCGCTTCAACCAGGCTAATGTCGTAGTTACTCCAAGGCTGAGGTACAGGCTTACACTGATGCAGCTCGATCATTCCTAGCAATCGTTCTTGATAGATGAGGGGAACTAACAGACAGCCGCTGATGTCCCATTGTTCGAAGAGTGTTTGGATAGTGGTCACATCGTCAGGAGAGACCCCTTGATCTTCAACCGATAGATCTCGTAAATAGGTGAGGGATTCTTGTTGACGATTGACGGTTTGAAATAGAGGATTTTCTAATAGGGGCCAGGATTTTCCTTTCAGAGATATTACGGGCGGCTGTCGAAATTCATGTTGGATTTGGACGTTAGTGGCGTGACTGCTGCGGTAAATGATGCAGCGACAGGTGGAAATTTGTTGCCCTAATTCGTGGGTTGCGATCGCAAACACCTCAGTCGGATTCAAAGACTGACGAATCGCCGCCGTAATCGAATTAATCAGCCGCTCACGATTTTCCTGAGCGGCCATTGCCTTGTAAGCCTTTAGCAGTTTGTACTGGCTAGCTTGAACATAGGTAACTAACCGCTGTGCAAAGGGATAAGACTCAGCAGTTTCCTCTCCGTAAACACCACTCTGGAGCGCATCAGCAGGCAAAAACTGAACTTCTGCCTCAGCGATTTTAGTTGCTAAATCAGGCCGATACTTGGCAATCCGCTGGAGCAAAATATAAGCGGCCTGTTCGCATACATGGCGGTCTAGCGTCCAAATCCCTTCAAACCGGCGACTTTGGTCTAGATCTGGCGCGCCACTTAGCACTTTTGGTGTTTGCGAGCTTTGGCTGTGCTCGCGGCAGATTAGACAGGCTGTGTAATTTTCTCCCAGGACTACTAAGTGCCATTCATCCACCAAAGCATCGTCCTTATCAAAGGCGATAGTTTCGTGGTGAGCAGCCCCATCAGTATCCGTAAACTTAGTATCAGCAGCAGCGAGCACATAAATCTGGGGTGTAATCTCAGCTAAGCGTAAATAGCGATGAGCCTCTTGACGATAAAAACGCTCTTGCTGAAAGCTAGCAATCATCAAGGGCTGGTCGGTCCCTGCTAATACCTGATCTTCCATCGCGTGGGAAAGGGCCGTCAGCGATGTTTTGAAATACATTTGAGGTCTAAGTTTAGGTAAGACCTCAAGCAACTCGTCTAGAACTGAAGCCGGGTTGGCCATTAACCGCAGGATTTGATTAATGTTGAGATTCGTTGTTTGATCTGCCCCAACCTTATCAGCGCCTCTATAGGCTGCAGCAGAATTGTAACTAAGCTTAGGGGAAAGACGGACCAGTAGGCATTAGTGGGAGGATCTTTGGTAGGGTAGTCAGGATATTGCTCACCATTAAGCCCCACAACCAGGATAGATAATCTAATAAAACCCAAGAGTCCACTCTCCCTGAGAAGAGTGGACTCTTGGTGTATAGATGTTCTTCTAATACCTGTCAGGTATGTCGAAAAAACTTACTTAACGAGTGAGCTTTCTAAGCAACACCGCCCATATCGCTAGTGTCCTTGAGGAAACCACTGTAGGCTTCCATTCCATGCTCACCGATATCCAAGCCCTTGAGCTCTTCTTCTGCAGCAACACGCAGACCGAACGCAGACTTAAGTATAGTCCAGACAACGGCGCTAAACACAACGGTAAACAAACCAATGGCAACGATACCGATGATTTGGGAAATTAGCTGACCAATGCCACCTCCGTAGAACAAACCAGCAGATGTATCAAACAAACCTACTGCCAGGGTGCCCCAGATACCGCAAACAAGGTGTACAGAAATAGCACCTACGGGATCGTCAATCTTGATGCTGTCAAAGAAGCCAACGGAGAAGACTACGATCACACCAGCAATTAAACCAATAATGACCGCGCCAAAAAATCCAACACCTGCACAGCCAGCAGTAATACCGACAAGACCAGCCAGGATACCGTTGATAATCATGGACAGGTCAGGCTTACCACTCATTGCCCAGGCTGTGAAAGTCGCAGCAACACCACCAGCAGCCGCCGCCAAGTTAGTGGTTACGGCAATGTAAGGTACAGCACCAGAAGCAGCCAGCTCAGAACCTGGGTTAAAGCCAAACCAGCCAATCCACAGAATCAAGCAACCCAGAGTTGCGATGCTCATGTTATGACCAGGGATCGCATTAACCTGACCATCTTGATATTTGCCAATCCGGGGGCCAAGGATGGCGGCACCGCATAGAGCTGCCCAACCGCCGACGGAGTGTACGACTGTTGAACCAGCAAAGTCAGAGAAACCACCTGTGGGTAGACCACCCAACCAGCCGCTACCAGACCAGACCCAGTGCCCAGTGATGGGATAGGAAATCGCTGTTAGCAAAATGCTAAAGATGATGAAGTCAATAAACTTGATCCGCTCTGCAACTGCACCAGAAACGATAGTAGCTGCGGTCCCTGCAAATGCAGCCTGGAATAGGAAGAACACAGGTGCTGTTAGATTGCCAGCATAAGGTTCATCAGCAGACAATCCAGACAGGAAGAAATTACCCATCCCGAATACAGGATTCGCCTCGTTAAACATGAGGCCAAAACCGATTGCCCAGAAAGACAGGGTGGCTAGGGCAAAAACAATTAAATTCTTGGAAAGAATGTTAACAGCGTTTTTCTGGCGACAGAAGCCGGTTTCCAACATACCGAAACCAGCGTTCATGAAGATTACCAGGACCGCTGCAACCAGCACCCAGATGTTATCTAAAACAAACTGAACATCCTCGGGAGTAATGGCATCTTCCTGAGCGTGGGCTGCAGTATGCCAGGTGGCAACAATAACAAGTGCCAAAGGTACACAAGCTAACCCAGCCCAAGAAAAACTTCTGCCAAAAAAGCGCTTGACCATTTGGTCAAATGGTGGCGCATAGGCATCCCAGACAGGCGACTTACGTCGCTTCGCCTTGCGGCTAAAATTTAGACTAGACATCTCAACAGACGTTCCTACAACACAATCCAATCAACTCAAACTCACTCCCGCAGGAACTAACCATAGACAGTGAGGTTTGCGCGTGAGGGGACCTTGACAATTCAAGATACTCAATGACCGGCAATGGGACTTGGGGCTGATATGACACCGTTAAAAACTGGGAAGTCTAAAGCAATAGAAGTTAATGCTTAGGAATTCTCACGACAAAATTAACTAAGGTCACACTACACACGGCTACCAAAGACCTGCATGCACGAATGCATTGTGCATATCTATTAGATAGATTCCACCAATTTCAGCCAAGTCATTCTGTATCAGAAAACACACTTATCTCGTGTGAATGGGATATTAGGGGTTTAAGGCCGACTAATTTTTGGTTTTTTGCAAAAGTTAATATTTTTAGCGCCTGAAAACCGATGTTATTGACGATTTGTGTCATCGGTTCTGGATGGAAACATGGTTTTTAGGTACGGGTGAGGACCCAAGTTGTCCAGCCGTTCTTGTTTTGCTAAAACGCTTTCCTTAAGATCCTGACGATAGGCTTGGATTTGTTCTAATAAGCGGGTGTCGCTAGTGGCTAAGATTTGCGCAGCCAGTAATCCCGCATTTTTGGCATTGCCAATGGCAACGGTGGCGACCGGAATACCCCCTGGCATTTGGACGATGGAGTATAGGGAGTCGATACCTTGTAAAGTACGGCTTTTAACTGGAACGCCGATAACGGGTAGTGGTGTGAGGGCCGCTACCATCCCAGGTAAATGAGCCGCTCCACCGGCTCCGGCAATAATTACTTTTAAGCCGCGTTCGATGGCTGTTTGAGCATAGTTTGCCATGCGATTAGGTGTGCGATGTGCGGACATAATGGCGACTTCGTGGAGAATGCCAAAGTCTTCGCAAACGGTGATGGCGGCTTCCATGGTTGGTAGGTCAGAGTCGCTGCCCATAATGATGCCGACGAGGGGAGAGGTCATAGTGGTAAACAACAATCAGTAAAACAGCATCCCCGGCAGTGCCATGGGGATGCTGTTAGCCTACCGGGTTCCTATAGGATGATTTGTACAAATATTTGAAAGAGCCCATGTCGATTTTGCTCAATGCTCGATTACCTCATGTTTCAGGGCTTTGTTGTCTAGAGGTTGTGCGTAATCAGCTGCGTTCTATCATGCCGATGGCAAAGGTAGCCGCTAATGCGGTGCATGCCATTGATCTCCAGGGGGATTGGGTGTCTCTTGGGGGGGTAGATTTGCAGATTAATGGAGTATTGGGACTGGCGTTTCCAGATCTCAGAGAGCCGCTGGAGTTGGAAAAGGCCGCTATCTTTCTCTGGGACCAAGGGGTCGATGCGTTTACGCCCACATTAGTGACGGCTCATCCAGATGATATTCGACGTAGCCTGGCAGTGATGCAGGCTTATGTGGCTGAGGGCTTGAATGCTCCCCCTGGTCGAGCCCAGGTTTTAGGGGCCCATTTAGAGGGACCGTTTTTAAATCCGGCTAAGCGGGGTGCCCATCCCCAAGAGCATCTCCAGCCTTTGAGCTTGAGTCGGGTAAAAGATCTATTGGAGCCGTATGTAGATGTGGTCAAGATTGTGACCCTGGCACCAGAAATGGAGGCGGAATCGGAGGTGATTCCGTGGTTGCGATCGCACGATATTGTCGTCAGTTTAGGACACTCGTTGTCGACGGCAACTCAGGCACAACAAGCGTTTGATCAGGGAGCATCCATGGTGACCCATGCTTTTAATGCTATGCCGGGATTGCACCATCGAGAACCTGGCTTGTTGGGGGCAGCATTGACCCACCCTCGGGTCTTTGCTGGTCTGATTGCCGATGGCCGGCATGTTTGTCCCACGATGCTGGATCTCTTGTTGCGCTCTAGTCGTGGGCGCTCCCACGATGCCATTGGTGGGCTTTTTTTGGTCAGCGATGCCCTGGCACCTTTGGGATTACCGGATGGGACGTATCCCTGGGATAATCGCACAATCGACGTGAAAGATGGGATCGCTCGTTTGGCGGATGGGACATTGTCAGGGACGACTAAGCCTTTGCTAGATGGTGTGAAAAATTTGGTCAAATGGGGGTTATGTAGCGTTGAAGAGGCGCTTATGATGGCGGTGGAAATGCCCCGAATGGCGGTGGGTTTGCCTGGATTGGCACCCCGACAAACAGCCCATTTGCTGCGTTGGCAGTTTGATGGAACTAGCTTAAGCTGGCAAAGAATTTTAGAAGATGAAAGTGCTGGTTTACGTTGAAGTTTTCCAAGGGTTTCAATCCAGAAATACTTCAATCTTGATTGGTTGTCCTTGATGGAACCAAAACGTAATAGGATCTGACGGTAGATAAATACT
>JBCCJR010000117.1:0-13232 GCA_039045805.1 Cyanobacteria bacterium P01_C01_bin.118 | reverse complement strand
TTGCTAAATGGCCTACTTTACGCAGTAGACCCGGTATGATGGATGCCATAGCTATTCAGAGAGGTTGTTCGTTAACAAAACCTTAGATCCTGGATAGCTTTTCTGTCTATTTTTCTCGCTTTTCTGTCCGGACTATTGTTAGGAGTATTTTGGCTTCATCTGATAATTCTGTGGAAATTGATTTAACACTAGGAGAAGTAATAACACCAGCAATGCTATCTCTCCAGTCAACAGAACCTGGTACAACAGGAAGTGCACGAATAACTTCGCGCAATGCCTCAAGCTGAGTTTTTGGTTTTTTCCATGCAAGATGCTCAATTGGCTCTGGGATTTTACCTTCTTTACCATCTTTATCCATGAATTGTAGAGCCACTATCGCAAACCGATCACGCTTTTTGAGATCTTCTCGTAATGCATAGTCAACCTCTAATTCCAAGTAATCTTCATCCTTGAATGATGGGGTTATAAAAAATACTGCACCACAAGAATCTTTCATCCCTTGATGAATTGCACGTTCTATTGATCTACCTGCAGGTATTGCATCCTCATAATGCCAAGGGGTGTAGCCTAATAGTTCTAGAGTTTGCTTGAATTCGCGAACTATTTCCATATCAACACCTTTGTGGCTAAGAAATACCTTCTTTGCTTCATTAGAATTCATATCTATTTCTGTTCCGCAGATAATACAAAAGTGCTTTTCGCGTTGCTCAACCTTAATGGTTTCGTTGCAGCAAGGAAAATGTAGAACCTTCATAGAAGCATTATCTATTTCCATAGGAGGTTCAGCAGGGAGAGAGCTATCAGATTTTATTTCAACCCTAAGAGGTCCAACCGAAGATAGTTTAGTTTGACGCTGAAATTTCTTGAGTTCAGGAATCAGAGCTGTATTTACTACTACAGACTGAATATAGTCGGCTTGCGCCTTGGTATACCAGCAATCACTGCCTCTGTATCCACAATATGGACAATGCGAAATAGGGTCTTCGCTTCCTTGGCCGAATGCAACTTTGAACTGTAAGTCACATGACGGACATTCTTGAGCAAGAAAGCCATCTATGTCGGTTGGAAAGTTAACTTCCAATCACTTAATCCTCTTTAATGCCTTAAAACAAAACTACTCAAGCCTTAATTACAGTTTTAGACGCCGGTTTTAACTTAGCGACGTGCCGTTTGCCATGAAAAACTGCTTTAAACATGCAATAACAGCGTTATTCTAGTTCAAAAATACTGCTTTGAGGGTGCTTGATTATTCATTTAATATTAAATCTTCTATTGCTTTAGGATTAGGGCTTTATTCGTTCCAATAGTGATAGAGATTGCCATTAGCAACTACAAACGCAATGCCTTACGAAACTCATTCGCCGCATCCAATTGAGATGTCTGCCCCATCAACACAAAGCGAGTCAATATATCAATTGGCCAATATTTGATCTCATCTAAATCCTCCTACAGGCCAGCCCGCAGTAACTGACCAGCCGTTAAATCCACTGCAGTAAATTCAGACGACAGTAATACCTGATCACCCTCAAACTTACATTCCTGATAGCTTCCATCTACCAGCGTTAAAACACAAACAATATCTGCCACCGGGTCCACTATCCAATACTCCGGCACCCCACGTTCTGCATACTCCTGCCGCTTCTCAACATAATCCCGCTCCCACGATTTTGGGTCCGTATCGCTACTCGAAACCACTTCCACTACTAAATCCGGTACCGGCATTCCCAACCGCAACAACTTACCATCCTGCAAAATCGCCGCAGCAGATTCTTCCGAATGCACTACCAAGTCTGGTTCCCTCGCCGATGCCTTCTCAGAGGTGACCTCCAGCTGATGACCCACAGCAAGCCGATAATATGGCAGACCCAATCGTAAAAAGTAGCTCACCAAAAACATGACGATGGTCTTATTAATCGGGCTCTCGGTTGGCATCTCCACTAGTACCCCGTCTACCAACTCATAGCGAATACCTGTCCCATCGTCATAGGTCAGATACTCCTCCAGAGTTAAGGTTTTATTTGTAGCAATCGTCATAGGGATTACCGGTTGCGATTGACTCTAGGATAGCGTGCCCAGTATTTCCCAAACCTATGTTTGAGGATCGTAAATTGATGCAAATATTGCTAAGGCACCCGCAAAAGACTACCTCTACATGGAGTCTCTCGACAATCCATACACATGCAGATCCCGCTGTGGAAACGGAATCACAATCCCCACTTCATCAAAGCGAGTCTTAATCGCCTCATAGGTACTCAAAGAAACAGGCATATAGTCAGCCGTCTTCACCCAGGGGCGCACGGCAATTTTGATACTACTATCAGCCAGCTCCAATACCCCCACAGTAGGTGCAGGCTGTGACAAAATCCGTTCATCTTCTGATAGAACCTGAGTAACAACAGTTTTCACCTGTTTTATGTCTGAATCATAGGCAACGCCGACCACTAAATCGAGTCGCAGGACGCCAATGGTAGAATAGTTAACAATATTGTCATCGGTCAGCCTGCGATTAGGAATCACTACCGTGCGACTATCGAGCGTGCGCACAATGGTCGTTAACAACTCAATGTCTTCCACATAACCAGAGATGTCGCTGACCTCAATCCAGTCGCCAACGCGAAATGGACGAAAAATGATCAGCAAAATGCCCGCAGCAAAATTGGCAAGCGATCCCTGAAGTGAGAGCCCGATTGCCAGCCCAGCTGCACCAATCAAGGCAATTAGTGATGCGGTCTCAATGCCAAGCTGTCCCAAAACAGCCAACAGCACAAACGCCATGATGACGTAGTAGCTCATGTTGCTGGCAAAGGCGACTAGGGTGCGATCAATGCGGGTTTTGCTAAGGGACTTTTTGACAATGCGACGTAGGACCTGAGCAACCCAACGACCAACAAAGAAAATTGCGATCGCAACACCAATATTTAACCCTAACGTCAGCCCAACTTCCTGTAGCTGCTCAAATAGACCGCTAAACAGCTCCAATTGCCTAGACAGGCCATCCATAATTGTCCTCCACCTTGATTAACGAGCGGTCCCACCGTTGTGTGTGGGCCAGCCGATCGACTTAGCCAATACGGAAGGTTTTCGGCGCAATTAATCTTCCAAACTACGCGGATCCAACGCATCCCGTAGACCGTCACTCAGCAGGTTAAAACACAACACCGTAATCACAATCAACGCCGCTGGCAGCCAAATCAACCACAGATACAACAACACTACTCATTTGCTTTTGATTCATTCAAAGTAGTCAGAAAGCTTTTTGGCAGCATTGCAGGAACTGCAGAATCTACAAAATCTGACACATTGCGGGTTACGATAACATCCACATTAGCTGCATTAGCAGCTGCTACGGTTACAGCATCCTCAAAATCACTAACAGAACTCTTCAAGGCATCCCGAATAACGGAGTCTGTCACACTAGCAATCTGAAGCCTTTCCAATAAAACAGATAAAAGCTCACGAGCTTTTTGACTGCCAGTCTGTCGTCGCAAAATATAAAAGATATTGGTAATCGCATGACCTGATACGTAACCCTCTATCTTTGGTTGAGTAACTGTATTAAGGGCTTGTGCGGATGCTTCAAAAAACGGTGGTCGCTGAGCCAACACATCTAGCAGAATGTCACTGTCTAACAATATCTTCAACTATATTTTTCCTCCAGATAGTCTATGTAGGAGTTAGCCATATCTTCTGGAGTAAATTGGATAACCCCAACCAAGCTTTGGGTCCAGCTATCTAAGCTAGGAATTTGCTCTGTTTTAGATAAAGGAGTAGTCGGTTGGTTGGGACGGGTTTCCTGCTGAATCGATGTCAGCAAGGCTTGTACCAAGTACCAACGCTGGTAAATAGGCAGGTGCAATGCTTGACTTTGTAGCTCTTGCCAGGTCATCAGAGTACTCCTACGTCATAAGGTCTAACAGTTGCAATTGACTCTAGGATAGCGCGCCATTATTTTGCCAAACTACTCTTCCAAACTACGTGGATCCAATGCATCTCGCAGACCATCACCCAGCAGGTTAAAACACAACACCGTAATCACAATTAACGCTGCCGGAGGCCAAATCAACCACGGATGCAATACCAAAATCGATGCATTTGTTGCCGACGACAACATATTGCCCCAAGAGGCATCTGGCTGCTGAATCCCTAGACCAATAAAGCTTAGGGCCGACTCCGAGAGAATATATCCCGGAATCGCCAAGGTGGCTGAGATAACTACATATGTGGCCGTCTGCGGCAGAATGTGACGCAAAATAATGTGTAACGATCGTCCCCCCATGGCCTGGCTAGCCTGGACAAAGGTGCGTTCTTTTAATGACAACACCTCACCGCGAATAATCCGCGCCAGACCTGTCCAACCAATAAACGACAGAATTAAAACAATTAACAAAAACCGCTGGGAGCTGCTCAGTCCTGCTGGCAACACCGCCGCTAACGTGACCAACAAGAAGAATCCTGGAATGGTCATGATCACTTCGACAAAGCGCATAATCACCGTGTCAACGGTGCCGCCAAAGTAGCCGGAGATACCGCCAATCAATAGACCCAAGGGAAAGGTAATAATAATCCCCACTAAGCCAATGCTGAGGCTAATGCGTCCACCATGGATTAACCGACTGAGCTGATCGCGGGCGGACTCATCTGTCCCAAAAAGATTCCAGCGTCCTTCTCCCACCGTGCCAAATAAATGGCGGTTAAACGTAATCCCTTTAAAGAGTTCCGTCTCCTCCAATTGCATGGAATCTTCAAAGGAGATACTTTTTACAAACGGTAGCTTGAGTTGAAAAAGCTTATACTCGGAACCCTTTACCCATAATCGAATCGGTGACGGTTGGGAGAAATCCGTTTCTGTGTCGCGGTCCCCGGTCTCAATATCCACCGGCCCCTGGGTCACCGGATACACATGGGGACCGATAAACCGGTTAGAGGTCTGGTCTCGCCAATACACTGTCGTAGGTGGCAACAACGACCCATTGGCCTGTTGCTCATAGGGATCGTAGGGAGCGGTGATTTCGGCAAACGCTACCGTCAAATAGAAAATGATCAGTACCGTGGCACCAAACCGGGCCAGGGAGTTTTGTTTGAGTTTGTTCCACCAGGTAGCTGCCATATTGGGGTCACAAGAATAGGGCGCAGGGTTTGCATGCAAACCCTGCGCCCTATTCTAAGCTGTCTGATGCGAAGCGACTAGCATGGAGCCGATGCCAGAGTTGGTAAAGGTTTCGAGCAGGAGGGAGTGGGGCAATCGACCGTCGATGATGTGGGCAGCGCGCACTCCCTGGGCCAGGGCCCGGACGCAGCAGGTGACTTTGGGAATCATGCCGCCGGAGACGATGCCGGAGTCGATTAAGTCACGGGCGGCTTGAATATCAAGCTTGTTATAGAGGGTGGATGGATCGTGGTAGTCCTTGAGGATACCGGGGGTATCGGTTAGGAGGATAAGCTTTTCGGCGCTGAGGGCTGCGGCCAGTTCGCCAGCGATGGTGTCGGCGTTGATGTTGTAGGGCTGTCCATTGTTATCGGCAGCGACGCTGGAAATAATGGGGATATAGCCCGCCTCGACTAAGGATTTGACCAGTTTGGGTTCGATCCGGGTGACTTCGCCCACAAAGCCCACCCCTTCAGCGGCATGGGGACGGGCGGTGATCATATTGCCGTCTTTGCCACAGAGACCGACGGCACTACCGCCAGCGGCATTGACTAGACCGACGAGTTCTTTGTTGACTCGACCTACCAGCACCATTTCCACTACGTCCATGGTGGGGGCATCGGTGACGCGCAGACCATCTTTAAACTGGGGTTCAATGTTGAGCTTGCTAAGCCAGGTGTTGATTTCGGGACCGCCGCCGTGGACAACCACAGGGTGGATGCCGACGCAGGCCATAAAGACAATGTCGCGAATAACGTTGTCTTTGAGGCTGTTGTCTTTCATGGCAGCACCGCCGTATTTAATAACGACGGTACGACCTCGAAATTTTTGGATATAGGGTAGAGCTTCACTGAGGATTTGGACGCGGTTGGCGGCGGTTTCCATGGGGATAGGGAATGGGGAGTGGGCAATGGGGCACTGCATGCCCCTAGATAGTTGGCAATAAAATTACCGTTGAATGGTGGTGCTGGTAGCGGGGTTTTGGTTGATGAAATTTTGGAGGGTGTCCAGGGTGCGGGATGCGATCGCATCCACCTGATCCCCAGGCTGATAGGTCACAGTGACATCGGCCTGGCCATAGCGTTTTTGCCGCTGGTCTAGCAGGGCAGAGAGTTTGCCACGCAGATCGCCCTTGAGCAAGGGGCGCGACTGATCGCGACTAAGGCGCGCCACTAGCTCATCGACAGGCACATTTAGCCAGACCACCAGCCCCGATTGGAGATGGCTCCAGTTTTCCTGTTTAATCACCATGCCACCGCCGGTCGCCACTACGGTTTTTGTATAGGGAGCCACCTGGGACAGCACCTGGGTTTCAGTATCACGAAAGGCGGCTTCACCCTGGGTCGCAAAAATGTCATTGATGCTTTGACCCATGGCTTGCACAATCACATCGTCTGTATCGATAAAGCGATAGTTGAGGGTATGGGCCAAATATTTGCCCAGGGTACTTTTACCGGAGCCCATCATGCCTACTAAATAGAGGCTTGCCCCCTTAAGAAACTCTGCCGTCATGCCGAAGGTTGAATGCGCTTTTTTTGACCCACCCATTATCGGTCTAAACTTTACCCACATCCAAAACTTAGGTTAAATCTTTTACTCAGCCCGTTCTAGCAGTGTCTGCCACAATCTCTGCGGGCCGCTGTCACCGCTATAAAACAACAGATCGATCAAAAGTTGAAAAGCTAACCGCTCAAGGGGTTGGGGTTTGACATCTGCCTCCATGCGCTCACCGTAGGTATTGCTAAAACGGTCTAAATAGTCGCCTAAAATGGCCACCCGGTGGGGGGGAGAGCCATTGACTGTCGCCTTTTCCAGGGCCGTTACCGCCTGGTGAATGGTCTGCTGATGCTGATGTGCCAGCTGGGCCGTAATCAATACCAACGCCCGGGCTTCATCTACATCTAGCTTTTTACGACCCTGCCCTTTGCGTAGGGGGCTTGACTGCCGTAGTCGCCACAGATTCACCCGGTCTGACAGCAGCGTATCCAGCTGTAGCGATTTGGCCTGATCCAAAATTGCTTCTGAACCAATGCCTACCAACGTTTCCAGCGCAAGCAAGACCAGATCAAGCTGGCCCTTGATGGAACGTAACTGATCGGGGGTGAGATTAGGAGACACCGTCAGCCGGAAACTACAAAGACACGTTGTAGTTTAGCGTTGTAACGCCCTCGATTTATCGATGCAAATAATGGTCTCTCTGTAAAGACTTTATTCAACTTTGTCGGAACTTTATCCGTATCTCACAAGAGAAACAACGAATGCATTAAGTAGGGACAAAAGACCATGGGTCTCGCAAATGTCACTGACGCTTAATTTCGATAGGTGTTTGTAAAAACACTATCGATTATGCAATCTACCTCAAGGCATTGCTAAAACGGAGAAAACTTATGGGTCGCGCTAGCATTATTGAAGCCTATATTCAACGGCTACTTGAATGGAATAAACCGATTACACCATCCATCCTCAGGGCAATTGCCAAAGAGGTGGGTATTACCAAGGGTGAGTTGGAGGCCATCAAGCTCAAGATTCAGGCTCATCGGAGGAAAGCTCAAGATTATATCGATCTGGGTCTCCTGGATAACGCTATTGAGGAACTGACCCGAGTTCAGGAGTTGAATCCGGTTCATGTAAAGGTTCTCGTCACCTTAGCGAATGTCTACATGCAGCGCTATGAACAGGACAGCAACATCGCTGATCGACACCAGGCGCTATGGCTGGCTAAACGCGCTGTTTGTCTTAAACCTCAGAGAAAAGAAGCCCAGGCATTATTGCGATCGCTAGAGCGAAGCTTTAGTTCTCAAGAGATTTCTACCCAGACAAAGCCGAATATATTTATCTTAATCGGCTTTTTAGAGAACATTTTTAGCCCCAAGAAATTTTCCCGGCGCACCAAAACGAAGATTGCGCTCTTGATTCTGTTTTTGCAGAAACCCATCGCGCTGCCGACAACAACGCAGTGGGTCACAGCCTTCTTTGCCGTAGTTGCTGCTGGCCTGACCACTACGAGTGTAGGGCTGATGGGGGCAGATCGTTTACAGCTATTTGCCAACAGGACACCGGATCCAGAATTAAAAATTCCTGACTTTGATCCGGGGCCAAATATTCCTGTGACGTTTAGTCACCCTGGGTTATTGATTGAACCAAAGCTATCCCGGTTGGGAGAGTATCAGGGAGAGCCCTATTACAAATTCCATGGCGCGGTGATCAACGACAGCGGCCAGGAAGTTAGAAAACTTAACCTCAAGGTGGAGTTGTTAAATGGTGATGGAGAGCCCATTTCGACCATTAATCAAGTGACGCTGACCAACAGCGGTTCTACCATCCGTCCTGGAGCTGTGCAGCCGTTTAATCTATTTCATAGGATTACGCCAGCCCTGATTAGGGTGCACGTTAGCGTCACCGATATCGAACAACTGGAGCTGTTTAGTCTGGGGGAAGATGGAGACGAGGAGCTAAATTGATTGGCTGAAATGGCCAACCTCTAGTACCACTAGAACATGGCCACTGTTGCCCACAGTTTGACCTGGGGTGGTGCTATCAAGACTTTACTCAACTTAGTCGGATTTTTATCCGTATCTAGAAGGGGGATCCAGGAATGGATTGAGTAGACGATTTGTCATCGGTGCTGCCGTGTCCGCAGCCAGACCCACAGACGGTTCACCGATAATACGACGGAGTAGACGGGTTACATGGATCGCGATCGCATCATAGAGGCTTATATTCAACGGTTACTGGCTTGGGAAAAGCCAGTAACCCCTAATACCCTTGCTGCGATTTCCAAAGAAGTGGGCATCACGCCAGCGGAGATGCATGCCATTAAGCGCCAGGCCAAGGCGCATTTTACTCGGGGCCGCAACTATGCAGAATTTGGCTGTCTCAACGATGCCGTTGATGAAATGACCCAGGCAACGTCCCTGGACCCGCTCAATCTAGAGATATTGCACGGGCTGGCAAATGCTTACAACCAACGCTACAACCGAGAAAGTGAGCCAGCCGATCGACAGCGGGCACTGATGGTGGCCAGGCGCTGCGTGGAGCTAAAGCCTAATGATAAAGAAGCGCTGGTCTTAATCAGTTTTTTAGAGCATACATCGGCCAATACCCAGGCCAAACTCGACCAGTGGACTCAGCAAAAGATAACGGTTTTAGGCGGAGCCTGTGCCGTGTTGGGTCTGGGTTTATTTGGCGTCAGTCGCTTACCGATTTTTTCTGCACCGCCAGCTCCCCTGGGTCCGGCACCGGGAACCATCATTCCCGGCTCAGCCATTTACGAATCCACCGACAGGAGTGAGGCAGAAGCGGCGGCGGCCGCCGCCGCCAATCCGATCGAAATTGATCTGACGGCAGATGTGGATATTCCGGTAACGTTTGAACACCCTGGTCTGATATTAGAAGCTCGCGCCTCAGAGCTGGGGGACTTTGAAGATGAGGTTTATTACCAGCTGCGGGGAGTATTTATTAATGCCAGCGATCAGGAATTTAGAAAGCTTGAGCTAGATGTTGAATTTCTAGATCGTAAGGGCGTTGAGATCGCCACCGACAGCAAAACAGCCATTGGCGCTGAAGACGCCATTTTGCGTCCTGGCGACACCCATACCTTTAACTTGATCCAAAAAATCACCCCGGAGCTGGACAAGGTGAACTTGAGTGTCACCACCATCGAGCAGGCAACGGCCCGCAACACCTATGTCCCCCCCACCCCCATCAACTACAGCTGGGACATTGTCCAGCCCGACACCTTTAGCTTTGAGCTGGCCAGCCGCAGCGAAACCTTTGGAGCCAACGGACAAACCGTCTCCCTCAACAGCGATACCCCCAAACCGCCTCCGGCTAGTAGGGTAGGGTTCAACTCAGAGTGGGTGATTATCAATACCAGCGACTATCCCATTAACGAGCTCACCCTCAAAGCAGAATTTTATGATGCGAACGAACGTCGTTTACAAAGCGAAGAGGTTGTTGCTATCGAGAATAACGATGCTCCACTGTTGCCCGGAGAAGCTCGCCCATTTAGGGTGATTGAAACTGTCGCCACAGGCTATACCCGCTATCAAGTCACCGTGCTAAAAGCAGAATAATCTTGGTTAATAAATTATCTATGTTGAAATTGACTCCAGTCATGATCGACTAGCATAGACAAAACTTACTCACTCGCTTTTGAAGTATAGCCAGGAGTACAACATCACCTGGATTACGCCGAAATCATCCTCTGTAAATCACAGGACCAATTGGCATACCCTCTTTAAGTATTCTCTTTATAGAAAGCTATCGTTAAAACAGCAGCAGGATTTTTCATGGGTCGCGATCTCATCATCGAAACGTATATACAACGTCTACTCAATTGGGAAGAACCCCTCACCGCCGATAAGCTCAATGCGCTAGCTGCAGAAGTTGGACTGAGCACAGAGGACATAGCCGCCGTCAAACAACAGGCCCAGGACCATTTAGACCGGGGGCGTAACTATTTAGAATTCAACTGTTTTGACGAAGCCATCGAAGAACTGACCCAGGCCACCACCCTTGACCCCCTAGATTTTGAAAGCCTGCAAACTCTCACCTATGCCTACGACCAGCGCTACGGCAAAGAAAAAAATATTGCCGACAAACAGCAGGCCATCGCCCTAGCCAAACGCTGTCTAGAGTTAAATCCCAGCGATGCCAACTCCGTCATCCTGATCAGCGCCCGCGATAAAGAAGCCAACCAGAGCCAGCGATTCATTTGGATCGGACTCGTCGCACTAATCGCACTGATTGGAGTCCGACCGGCCATCAATTTCTTCTCCACCCAGGCGGAGATCAAAGAACTCACCGAAGCCGTCACCCCGCTAGAAACCTCAACGGAGCCAGCTGTTGACATCCCCATCACTACCACCGACGCCAGCAATCCCCCTGAAGTCGATATCCCCGTCACCCTAGAGTATGGCGGCTTAACCCTGGAACCTCGTCAATCCCGGTTGGACAACTACGACGATTCCTCCTATTACACCCTCCAGGCAGTCCTGCTCAATACCGGCGATCAAGAAATCGATGCCCTACGGTTCCAGGTAGACTATCTGGACAAAGACGGCACCGTCTTAGAAACCGACAGTAAAGAAGCCATTGCCGACAGCGATGCCACCGTCCGTCCCAGCGATCACCACGCCTTTGACCTGATCCACAAAACCATTCCCGAGTTAGCCAGCGTCCGTCTCAGCGTCACCACCACTGACCAGGTCCCTGCCCCCGCAGCCTACACCCAGGCCCTACCAGTCAAATACACCTGGGGATTTCAACAACCCACCCAGCTAAACTTTGACCTCAACGCCCGCAGCGAAAATCTAGATATTTACGACATCACCGACAGCGCCTACTTCAACGCCGAATGGGCCGTCACCAATACCGGCGAAACCGCCATCCGTCAGCTCAAGCTACAGGCCGATTTTTACAACAAACAGAACAAGCTCATCCTCAGCAAAGACATCCTCGCCGTCTACGGCAGCGACGCCCCCATGCTGCCCGGAGAAGTACGCCCAGTGCGCGTGATTACATCCATCGATGCAGACTATGCTCGCCATGAGGTGAAGGTTTTGGAGGCGAAATAGTAGGGTGGACATAGGGCATAGGGACAAGACACCGCTAGATAACTTGTGTTTTACGGTGTGGAGCGAACGCGGAGCAGCGTAACCTCGCACCACCGACATAGTGCAACCACCCTGAACTGTTAGTCAGTAAATCTCTTTTTCGAGGGGGGTGGGGAAGTCAGTTCCCCACGAACAAGGGGGTTTCAAGGGGGCAAGCCCTGAGCGTCCCTTATTGCTTCACTACCAAAACAATTCGCGATAATCCATTTCCTCGCATAATAAAGAAGTAGCTTTACATTCCGTAAAGTGGCGGACCCCCCTTGGTCCCCCCTCCCAGGGGGGAGATTGGTGTGGGGTTTCTAGCATTTCAAAGAACTTAATTCACCCCCATGGCCAGAGATCTCCGCGAATTTATCAACCTAGTCGAACAACGTGGCCAACTACGCCGCATCAAAGCCCTTGTCGACCCCGAGCTAGAAATAGCAGAAATCTCCAATCGTATGCTCCAGTGCGGCGGCCCCGCCCTATTGTTTGAAAACGTCAAAGGTTCCCCCCACCCCGTTGTGGTCAACCTGCTAGGGACCGTAGAACGCACCTGCTGGTCCATGGGCATGGAGCACCCCCAGGAGCTAGAAACCCTGGGTAAAAAGCTGGGTATGCTGCAACAGCCCAAGCCGCCTAAAAAAATCTCTCAGGCCATCGAATTTGGTAAAGTCCTGTTCGATGTGGTCAAGGCCAAACCCCAGCGGGACCTGTTACCCCCCTGCCATCAAGTGGTGCTCAAGGGGGACGATGTGGACCTCACCCAGATTCCCATGATCCAGCCCTATCCCCAGGATGGTGGCAAGGTGGTCACCCTGGGGCTGGTGATTACTAAAGACTGCGAAACCGGCATTCCCAATGTGGGGGTGTACCGACTGCAGCTGCAGAGCAAAAACACCATGACGGTGCAGTGGCTGTCGGTGCGGGGGGGAGCCAGACATCTGCGCAAGGCAGCGGAAAATGGCAAAAAATTGGAGATTGCGATCGCAATTGGTGTCCATCCCCTAATCATCATGGCCGCCGCCACCCCCATCCCCGTAGACCTATCTGAATGGCTATTTGCCGGATTGTACGGCGGCAGCGGTGTGCACCTGGCCAAGTGCAAAACCCTCGACCTCGAAGTACCCGCCGCCTCAGAATTTGTCCTCGAAGGCACCATCACCCCTGGCGAAGTCGCCACCGACGGCCCCTTTGGCGATCATATGGGCTACTACGGCCCCGTTAATGACGGCGCTCCCCTGGTACGGTTTCAGTGCGTCACCCATCGCAAAAATCCGATTTATCTCACTACCTTCAGCGGTCGACCCCCCAAAGAAGAAGCCATGATCGCCATTGCCCTCAACCGCATTTATACCCCTATCCTGCGACAGCAGGTCTCCGAAATTGTCGATTTCTTTTTACCGATGGAGGCCCTCAGCTATAAGGCTGCCGTTATCTCCATCAAAAAAGCCTACCCCGGTCAGGCCCGCCGAGCAGCCATGGCCTTT
>JBCCJR010000116.1:0-13468 GCA_039045805.1 Cyanobacteria bacterium P01_C01_bin.118 | reverse complement strand
TAGCATTATTGGTAGCATTCAAGCAAAACTATTCAACAGGGGCGAGCAGTAGTCCTTGTTGAATAGTTTTGATCAGCTCAATCGTCAATATCTGTAACAAGTTACAGTAATCTAATCAGTAATTATTTGGTCTCATCACTTGCCCGTAGGAAATCGTTAGAAAAGATCACAGAGTTAAATCATCCCAAATTGCATTAGCGCAGAACGACATCCAAACCGCTGCACCAATAGTCTGCCGCGTTAATCCCCGCAGCCAGTCTCCATCCATATACTGGCCCATCGCTATTCTTGGCATCCTGCCAGTCATCCCACATCGCCATTGTTCTTCAATCAGGCTCGTGTTCACCTGCTGTCGTGCCAGCCCATTGAGCACCCCGTAATCAGCGTCTGAATCAATTCGCCGAAACCGCGCTTCGCCAGCATCGGCTAATCGAGGACTAAACTGATAACCCAGCAACCAGAACAAACCGAAGACAATATCGCTATAACCCGCCGTATCGGTCATCAATTCCTGAGGCCGTAAACTGGTTCGCTGTTCTAATAACCCGACCCAATTAGTTATCAGATACCGAGGCCCTCTCCCGTCTCTCTTTCTTGAATGCCCCTTGGGCTATATCCTGGAGGAGGCTAGACTCAAAGCCCCCAGGATTGGGAGTTTGGGGGCAAAATCTGCGAAGTCAAACTGCTCGTTTACGTCTTGTAAAAGATTGAGTTCATCCACTTACTTCTAAAAATATCACTCGATTTCTCCAGTTTTTCTCCTTCTCAGCTTCCCATAAGTAAATAAGAGATTTAATTAGTAAGCCAAAGTTATTCGGTGGAATAGTTTTTTGATCAACAAAAATCACACCCCCATGCCCTTGTTCAGCTAACTCAGCTAGTAGCACCGGAATCGTCTTCAAGTCATAGGTGACCAGCGTCAAGCTATACTGACTCGCTAAATTAATTAGTAAATTATCAGCTATCTGCAGGTAACGGCCTTGCTCCCAGGTTTGTAAGACATGTACCGTCATATCAGGACACTTCTGATGGAGTTGCTCAGCAACTTTAGGAGAAATATGCTCATCTAATAACAAAGAAAGCCCCATTTATTCTTCTGTTGTCGGCACTGAAACAACCTCTAGATTTGGCAATAATCTGTTCACGTTTAGTGCCGACATTGCTTGCGAATCCTGAATCGCAAATTCAATTTCCTCAGGATAAGCTTCTGCATAGTTAAACGCGGCCTTAACCCACTCTGCCGGACGCTCAAAGTGGCTCGCTACCTTTGAGATATCCATTTCATAGGTTCTTGCGATTTCAATTACTTCCCAGACGGCTAAAGATGACCCTTTCATAAAGGACTGACGACCTAATGTAGAGTTGCGAAATTCAATGAATGCAAATTCAATCTCACGCAAAGACTCTTCCACCAGAGTAGCCACTGTCTCACTGGGGGTTTTATCCAAAATCCGTGCTATGCGGCTCAACCGGTCAAAGGTTTCATCCTGAAGACGGGTACTAACAACTTTAGACATGGGTTGACCGCCAGTTATGATCTAACAACCTAAGCCTAGCAAAAAGATATCGAAAATTACAATAGTTACAATGTAACTGACATTTGCAATATTCCTCACGTTAGACGTTGAGTCACAAATAGTCAGGGCGCAGGTGCGCCTACGGAGCCGTCTGCCAGTAAGTCTGCCGCACCGCTTCGGCCAGTTCACCAAAGTCATAATATTCATCTTTAAGCTGTTTACAGTATGGGTCCGACCTGCTGCAAGCGCAGCGCGTCCTCGTCTCCGACTTGTTGGGCAAGCTGTTGGGACAGGGTCTCTGCGGTGGGAAAATCCCACAGAATTTCGACACTGACGGGCTGATTGAGCCAAGTTTCTAGCTGAAGTGCAAACTCCATCGCGATGACTGAATCAAGCCCATAGTCGGTTAAGGGCTGAGCTGGGTCAAACTGGCTGACGTCTAGCTCAAGCTGTTGCGCCAGCCAATGTATGATCCATGCCTGGATAATCTCAGCAGTTGTCGAAGCTTGAGTTTCAACTACTTGACCATTTGTAAATTGGGTGTCCGAGGGGTGAGGCGTAGTTTGGGGACCGGGATGGAGATTAGTATTGGACTGATGAGTAGCGGACTGATTAGGACTGGGCTTATTGGTATTGGGCTGATGAGTATTGGACTTACTGTCGGTTTGATTTGGCCCAGAGGCTGCCTCAGCAGAGACCGTTGTTTGTGCCGGCGTGGACTCAATGGAAGCATTAAAATGCTGGGTTGGGTACTTGCGCAGTAGGGGATCGAGGTTTGTTTCTTCACCGTTGAGCGTTTGCTCAACATTTCCAATACTGTTGGGCTTAGGCCGATCGGGCTGTGTCCATTGTGCCACCAGCGTCAAGCTATCCTCCAGAAAAGCTTGCCGACAGGCCTGGCGTTGGATTTTGCCACTGGAGGTTTTGGGCAGGGTGCCAATTTTGAGGAAGCATAGGGCCTGGGGCTGGAGACCGTAATTTTGAACGATGGCCTGCCGCACCGCCCCAGCCACCGCCTTCAAATCGAAGGTCTTCATCCCGCGTCGCTCCACTTCCACCGCCACCACAAGTTGTTCTGTGGCGGATTGCTCAGGGTTTATAGTATTGCTCGCATCAGGGTTTGCATTAGGGTTTGCAGGCGTAGGAGCTGCCACCGAAAACGCTGCACTGCACCCGGCGCGCAGCAGGTCATGGCTCTGTTCTACGGTATGCTCAATATCCTGAGGGTAATGATTTCGCCCCTGAATAATCAACAAATCCTTCAATCGACCCGTCACATACAGCTCTGCATGGTAGAGAAAGCCCAAATCACCTGTGCGTAGAAAGGAGGTTGTTGTTGTGAGCGGGTCCAGGTCTGGGGCCGGATCTGAAACTGCAGGGCGCTGGAGCTGAGCCGCAAAGGTTGCTGCAGTAAGTTCTGGCTGTTGCCAGTAGCCCTGGGCGACACTCTCCCCCGACACCCAAATTTCTCCAACATTACCCTCTGCGCACATTTGGCCCGTTTTAGGATCAACAATAACAACTTGGCTGCCCACCCCCGTGGAGCCACAGCTCACCACCTGGCTAGACACCGTGGCCGCGGCTGGGGTACCTGCCCCAGAGCCTGGGGCAAAACCTGTGCTGGACCGATTTCTCTGAGCATCTTGAGCATCGACTAGAGCTGGATCCATCGACTGAGGTACCGGCTGTTGTTTGGGGTAGGATTGTTTTTGGCCCCCGGTAACAAAGAGGGTTGACTCGGCTAAGCCGTAGCAGGGATAGAAGGCATTTGGAGAGAATCCACAGTCGGCAAACTGCTCGGCAAAGGCAGCCAACGTCTGAGCTCGAATGGGCTCGGCACCGTTGTAGGCCAGCTCCCAACGGCTCAGGTCAAGACTGGCTCGATCGTCCGCAGAGACCTTACGACAGCAGAGGTCATAGGCAAAGTTTGGCCCGCCGCTAGTGGTTGCACCGTAACGCGAAACTGCCTGTAGCCAACGCACCGGCTTCTGCAAAAAATGCACTGGTGCCATCAGCGTGCAGGGAAACCCAACGTACAGCGGTTGAAGGGCATTACCAATCAACCCCATATCGTGGAACAGCGGCAGCCATCCCACCACAATGCTCTCTTCAGAATGGCCAAAGGCGTGCTTCACCTGTTTTAGGTTGTGCATTAAGTTGCCGTGGCTGACCATCACGCCCTTGGGAGCCCCCGTAGACCCGGAGGTGTATTGCAAGAACGCCAAGGTTTCGTCAGTGGCGGCGTAGGGCAGCGCGGCAGAGGTAATGTCGGAAAAAACGTCAGGAAATACGCCAGAAAAAATGTCAGAGTCAACAGCCGTCTCAGGCGCGGTATCGGTCACTATGACGTTGATACCAGCGAGGGCGGGGGTCTGGGAAAATTTGCGTTGGATCATGGTCGCCAACGCTGATGTGGTGAGCGCCAGCTCCGCGCCTGCATCTTTGAAGATCGCCTGGAGCCGCGCCATATTTTGGTTCCGCTTAGGCGGATAGGCGGGGACAGGCACCAAGCCAGCATAGAGACAGCCTAAAAATGCAACGATGAAGTCTAACCCGGAAGGATAAAGCAGCAGAATGCGATCGCGAACTTGAGTTTGCGATCGCAACCGCTGAGCCAGCCATCGCACCTGCCGCCCCAGTTCCCCGTAGGTGACTTCTTGGGTGGCGTCCTCACCATCCAACAAAAAACGATATGCCAACTGCTGCGCTTGCTGCTGACTCCGATAGTCCAAAAGCTCCAACAACGTAGCGGGCAATACTGTACTTGTCTCTCCCATCACTCAACACTCCGGACAGATATATACTACAAACAACTTAAATTATGAATATCCTGAAACTGTGTGAGGCCGCTGCGCTTGGTAAGGCCTCTACATCCAAGTCCTTGAACGCCCCACCGACCCACTCCACCGGATCTATTCGGCCAACAATTAGCCAACGGGAGTATAGATACGCTTGCCATCAATAAAGTCCTCCACCATTTGATACGCCTGGTCATCCGTAAACTGTTGAGGGGGATGTTTCATAAAATAGGCAGACGGGGCATAGAGAACACCCCCCTGATTGTTATCGAGGGCGAGCTTACAGCACCGAATGGCATCTATGGAGACACCGGCTGAGTTGGGTGAATCCTCCACCGATAGCCGCATTTCCAGATGCATGGGTACATCGCCAAACAGTTTGCCCTCCATGCGAATAAATGCGACCTTATTATCTTGTTGCCAAGGGACATAGTCACTGGGACCCACATGAATATTCTCAGTATCTAATCGCTCTGATAGGACGGCCTGCACGGCCTCCGTTTTCGATTCTTTTTTAGAAGATAGGCGACTGCGGTTGAGCATATTCAAAAAGTCAGTATTGCCACCGGTATTGAGCTGATAGGTCCGCTCAATTTTCACCCCTCGTTTCTTGAACAGATCCGATAGGGTCCGGTGAGTAATCGTGGCCCCCAGTTGCGCCTTAATGTCATCTCCAATAATGGGCAGGTTGTGCTGCCGAAATTTTTCGGCCCACACCGGATTGCTGGCAATAAACACCGGAATGCAATTCACAAAAGCAACACCAGCATCAATCGCACATTCGGCATAGAAATTTGTTGCCTGCTCAGACCCCACGGGCAAATAATTCACCAGAATTTCTGTACCGGATGCTTTCAAAGTTTCGACAATGTCTGTCTTTGAGGGCTCAGATTCTTCACTTAGCACAAACGTATACTGGGCCTCGCGGTTTTTCATATGATCTGAAAACCCGTCCAGCACCTTGCCCATACTCACTTTGACATCTGTTTTGGGCATGTCCTCGCAGAAGACAGTCGTACAGTTTGGTGCCGCAAAGATAGCTTCATTCACAGCTTTGCCTACTTTGCGGCGATCGATGTCAAACGCAGCAACAACTTCGATATCGTAGGGTCTGTAGCCGCCGATATCCCAGTGCCCCAGTCCGATCGCAGTGTCGGCCTCTTTCTCTCGATAATATTCAATCCCTTGGACTAAAGAACTGGCACAGTTGCCCAGTCCAATAATTGCAATTTTGATATTTGCCATCGAATGAAACGTCCTGTAGTTAGCTTTTGATTTAGCTTGTTCTCAACCGCGTCCCAAACCGTAGTTTTATCACGTAAAAACGACCGTTTGGGACGTGGCCAAGGTTGATGCCTCAAGCACAGAGCGCCGCCTAACTCGACAACCCGCCTAACCTTTGAGCAGATTGCTGAGAAGATCCAAAGCGTCAGAGACCAGATTGCCCATGAGCGATAGACGCCTCTAGGTATGCCCTAAAGCCCTGGACCTGAGAGGCCTGCACCAACTCTGGGTTGTAGATCAGCTCCAGCCTGATAGCCTTATTTGTCTGATCGGCTCTGACATTGAGTTGTAGTGCATGGGGTGAACAGCCCTTGTCGGCCTCTTCGTAGGAGGCCTCAAGTCCTTCAATAGTGAGGCTTTTCAGCATATTGTTGTAGTAGTTGACCATAATGCCATAAAAGTTTCCATACCCCCGGTCGGCCAGTTGCGCCTGCTGGTTTAAGCGCCCCACCGGAAAAGGCAAATGTGAATAACAGGCCCGCAGTTCTGAATTCACCCGCTTAACCAACTCGCTATTGAGAGTGTTTTGTTCAACACGTGTCCTAAAGGGAAACCCAAAGCCAAACGGCCCCATCACATTTCTGTAATGACTACCCCATCGATTCGCGCACACCGCCCCGACACACACATCGGGGTTAGCGGTTTCACGCCGCATGTACAGGCAAGCCAAGGTAATAAACAGTGAGCTGAGATGAACCGAATTTTCATAGGCAAACTGATAGAACAGTTGACTCAGAACCTGGGGGACGTCGTATACGATGCGTTTAGCTCTCAGTTGCTGGGGCACCCGCCGAAAAGAAGATTCAGGCGCAGCCCCCATACGCGTTAACCAGAAGTCCTCATCGCGCTGATATTTCTCGGAAGATAGGTAGCGCTGCTCGTCGGCCACGTATTCGAGATAGGACGGGCGACTGTCGATGAACAGAGTAGCCCCTGCCTTAAGCTGCACATAGCTGCTCAAAACTTCCTTACCCAGCAGATCGAGGGACCAAACGTCGGTCAATATGTGGTGAATTTTGGCAAAAAACAGCAGTTGATCGTCTTCGATACGATAGAGCGAGACTTCAAATAGCACCGCATTGAGCAAAGGCTGAAACGGTATTTTAATCCGGATGCCGATCAGCTCACGGACATAGCTCAAAGCATTTGCAGTACCGCGTAGGTCATGAATAGGTACGTCGATCGTACCTGGGTTTACAGGCCGCTGCAGCACCTGTCCTTGCTCGGCAAAGAGCTGCAAATGAAGCGACGCGTGCTTTTGTAACACATGTTGTACCGCCTGAGCAAACAGACTGACATCAATCGTGCCAACAACTCTTAAGGCACCGCCGATGACGTGGACTGTTGTACCGGGGTAGGGTTGCTCGAACTCGTACAGAGCCTGCTGCTCACAGCTCAGTGGATGAGAGATTGTCTCCTTGTCAGTGAGCTCAAGGGTAGATTTTGCTTCAACCATCAGGAAATTATCCTTGCAACTGTTCATATAACCATCCCTATAGCCAATATTCAATCACTTTCTCTTTTTTGCCCTTCTCGGGTTCAGGACCGCTCTCAGCAAAGGCACGGGCTGCCTTGACCACTTCTATTGAGGAGGCATCAGCGATGACCGAGAAATTTTTACTGTCTGGGAAGTCAACGGCTTGCTGCTGCATGGTGTCGATGATTTTGGCATCTTGCATCATGATTTTTTCCGTCACGCGGGCAAAGACGGGAAAAACCAGCGGGGTGATCGCGCCAAGGTTGAGAAAAACGCGAGATATCCACCGAGTGTGGGTTTCATCGACGGGCACCATAAAACCCTGTACCCCAGCAAAATAGCCCCGTTGCCGATAGATACTCACCATAATGTTGGGCGCTCGATATTCTTCAATATGTTCAATCGGTTCACCCGTTTTCCCCAGTAGCTTAAACAAGAGACTGTCCATCTCTTGTTCCCCAAGGGTGCGAATCCTCACGTGATCGGCACTCCGAGCAATTGTTGCCGTCACATGATTAAGGGGCTTGCCACGCAACAATCCGCCATGGAGAACATTGGCATGGGAATTTTCCACCCAATTCTCCATAATATAGATGTAGTGACCAGCAACATCCAGGGTAGAGGCAAACCATCTGGCCTCGGGATGAACAACTTCGGGAGGCTCTTCGCTGGTTGGATTCCCCCCTGGCACGAACCAGATCAACCTGTTACGTTCACACGTAGGGTAGCTTGGGACACAGACAGACGGTGGCTTTGTCCCCTCGAACAAGCTAGGGATATAGCTGCACTGTCCTTGAGAATCGAAGCGCCAGCCGTGATAGGGACAGGTAATATCGCCCGATATCACAGCGCCGTCTGAGAGTTTGACTCCACGGTGGGGGCAGCGATCCTCTAAAGCGACGGGTGTGCCGTTACTATCCCTGTAAAAAACGAAATTAGTGCCCAGCACCTTAACCTGCTTGGGCTTTTTCTTCAGATCTTTCGACCACATGGCCGGCATCCAACAGTTCTTGAGATGTTCCATTATTCAAATCTCTCCTTAAAAACTGAGACTATAAACCTAAGCCGCGTCCAGAACTGGAGTTTTTCTTAGGAGAAAACCACAGCCCTTTAAGCTGGGGGCGCTCGTGTACGGCTCTATGCAGGGCGTATGCGAGCCCTAGTCAAAATTGGGAAAGCTCTATCTGTGTTCTAGATGGTCTAGATATTTATGCTCTAGATAGGCTCAATCCCAGAGATACAAGATCCTCCGGCATGGGTGCTTTGCTTGATTGCAATTAGTGTCGCAAAACCCTATGGCAGTAACAATCCCAAAAAGTTCAGATTTATTCAGGTAAAAGTTCAGGTTTATTCAGGTGTTATAGGAAGAAGGAGATGGTCATAGGAGTGGGGAACAGTCAGCACGGTGCAAGATATACGCACGACCTTTGTCTGACGCTGCTCTGGCGATAGAATCTTAATACAACGATTTGCTCGATGCGCTCGCATGTCTCCATAATGAAACTGGCTGATAGGTGATTATTTCAGTCAGTTGCGGGCGTTCCCTACCCCAAAGGTCGTGGGATGTTCTCTGCTTTATTGCGATAAAACTCAGGGCCAAACTTCGCACTGTCCAGGACTGAAAGATTTGATTATTATTCACGGACGCAATCACTATCCACAAGACATTGAGCAAACCGTTGCCCAGAGCCATGCCGATTTAGGCACCCTGGGGGCGGCCTTTGGGATTGAGCGAGACGGTCAAACGCAGCTTGTGGTGCTGCACGAGGTTGAGCGTCAGGCATTACAAAAGCTAGATGCTGAGTCGGTGTTCTCTACTGTCCGGGCTGCGGTTTCTCGAAATCACGGTTTAACCCCTTACGCAATTTGTCTACTTGAGCCCGGTTGTCTGCTGCAAACCACTGGCGGTGAGGTTCAGCGTCAGACCTGTCGCGCGGCTTTTGAAGAACAGCGTTTAGCCCCCTTGGCCCAGTGGTTCGTCCCCCAGACCCATTCGGGTTGTGCGAGTCCCGGTGCCAACAACTCAAACCACGGCGACGCCCAAGCTGAGGCCCTGATTCACTGGCTCAGAGACTATGCCCGTTCGTCCATTAATTCTCAGGTGATGGATGAACGTCGCTGCCTTACCCCAAGTGTAGTGCTGGATTTTGGCAATCAAGGTCTGTTGGGCATGCAGGTTCCCAAACAGTATGGCGGGTTGGCCCTGGGGCATCAGGCAATGCTACGGGTATTAGAGCAAATCGGTGCCATTGACCCCACCCTAGCGCTGTTCGTGGGTCTCAACAATGTGCTAGGTATTCGTCCCATTCAGCGGTTTGGACAGCCCGAACTGAAGGAGAGACTGCTCCCTCAGCTGGCCACTGGACGCATCCTGGCAGCCTTTGCCCTGACTGAGCCCAGCGCTGGATCTCATCCGTTGGCAACTAAGGCTCAGGCCATTCCCACGGCGCAGGGGTGGCAGCTCTCTGGGCAAAAAATTTGGAGTGGGTCGGCGGCCTGGGCGGGCGTCATTAACGTATTTGTTAAGCAGCGGGATGCGAACGGTAGGCTGCTGGGCATGACTGGCTTTGCCCTAGAGAAAGGCTTACCGGGACTCCGTCAAGGCCCAGAAGCGCTGACCATGGGGATGCGCGGCATGGTACAGAATACGGTCTTTTTGGAACAGGTCCCTGTTGATGAGTCTCGGCGGTTGGGTGAGCCTGGCGCAGGCATGACCGTGGCCCAGGATGTCATGATGTATGGCCGTCTGGCAATTGCATCGGCCAGCGTTGGGGGGATGAAGCGCTGCGCCCAGATGATGCTGCGCTACAGTCAGCGGCGGACCATTGCGACCGGATCGCTGTTAGACAATCCGGTCATGCTCACGCGGCTAGATTGGCTCACCCATGCGATCGCAACCGTCAATGGTCTGGTCTCTTTCATTGCCCAGCAGCTCGATGCTGAGCAGTTTGTGCCCGAAGCGTTTTACGCCACTTGTAAGATTGTGGGGCCAGAGCTTTACTGGCAGGCAGCTGACCATTTGGTGCAGTGTCTGGGGGGACGGGGCTACATCGAAACCAACATCGCGCCGCAAATTCTACGCGATTCGAGAATTCTTCGCATCTTTGAAGGGCCAACCGAGACGCTGGCCATGCACTTGGGGGCTAGGGTGCAACATCAGCCCACTGTTATCGACCAGCTATTTACAGACCTGGGCCTAGCGCCGCTGGCCCGTGAGCTGTTTGATGCAGCGGAGCGCATTACTCACCACTATTCGGGCGCTCACTCCCCCTTTACCAAGGCCGTTACGGCTCGCCGTCAAGCTCACTTTGCCGTGGGCCACGTCGCTGCTTGGGCAGTGGTGAGGGCAACACTGACGGTGACTGGCGCAGCCGTTAGAGCGCAGATCTGGGCGCAGCAACAGTTTAAGGATGCTGTCGCTCAAGCCTTGGCACCCACTGCCGATAGCAAAAGTTTCTCCTCGGTCGATTTAGTTCAGCATATCCATGACTATCGGGTCGATATTGGTGAGGTCGATCAGACGCTGGCGGGAGTTGACGCCGCCCTAGACGATTGGCTTAAGCCAGAGGTAAACGCCACTGTGCCCCCAGCCGGTTGATGAAATGTATACTCTGATCGGCTAATTGCTGCACTAATCTGACAGGTTAAGTGAGACGATGGGGTGGGATGGTAGCGAGGACGCATCAAACACTCTCCTCCACGTAGCTTATTAGAGCGGCTACAGACTCAACAGACCTCTGTCCTTGGCTTTATGCATGACTTTGATATCCCGTTTAACAACAATCCGAGACTATCTTGATACTTTTGCTTGAGAATCTCCACACGATTCGGCATAGTAAATGCAGTACATTGGGGCCTCCAGGTTTTGATCTTCTCAGATCATTATGCCTGGGGCCTTTGCTTCACCTTTTACGTCAGTGCCATTCGGCCAAAGCCTTTCTTTATGGCTCGCTTTCTGATGAAAAAGGGAGGATTTCAGAGCCTATCCGGAAAAGAAGCCGAAGTATTGATTATTACAGTAGGGCATAAACCAAAGGAGCCTATGAGACCCTTACTACGAACAACTCGATCAGCAGATGCATTAGACAGTTTGGTGGCAGCAGTTGAGGATTTTTTAGCTGAGGATGACACTCCCTATAATGATCCTTTTTGTGGGGTCGCTGAAGCTCCCTTCTTACTCGAACTAAGGCACTGTAACCTCAACGATAGTAATCCTCACTTTATTAACTTCTACAAAACGGTAAAAAGTGGTGATTTCTTAAAAAATAATCGGTGGTTGATTAGCAGGGGAACAGATTTAAACAGTTGGGCTCGCAACAGAACCCGCTTTAATGAACTTCTTACTAAAGGCCAAACTAATACAGTGGAAGCTGCCCAGCTGACCTTTTACTTGAGTCACATCGGCCGAAATTTTAGACTCGGTTCGACAGGGACGCTGATCAGTCGGAACGATCCTGATGCTGAGCTACCTGATATTGATTGGGATGCCGCCGCCGCCCTGATGCAAGACTGGACCCTCAGTAACCACAGCGAGTACAACGCCTTTAATGTGGATGCAGACGCTCCATTGGTAATAAACGCACCTCAAGTTTATCGGCTTCAGTGGGATGGAGATGCCTGGGACCCTGCCACCCACGGAGAACTGCTTGCCTGGCTCGAAAGTCGTCCAGGCAAAGTCATTGTATTCCATCCACCAAGCAGGCCGATTCAGGCACTTTACGCCCACTGGCCAGAGAACAACCGGGTATTTCATCTGCTGCCAGGATAATTTCTAGTGTGATCGGAAAAAGGAGACAGTGTAGTGCCGTCTCCTTTTTTTGCGATCGCTACCCATCAAAGCGGTGCAAGTATATGTGCTGACCTCAAAAGTTGTTACCAATCAAATTGGGTCAGGTGCTCCAAGAGCCGATCTGCTGCCATCAGCGCTGATACGCGTTGGGCCATGACCTGAACCTTTGCTTAAAGTTGAACTTGATGGTTGAATTTTAAACAAATTTGAATAAACCTGAACTTTTGACGCGACCTTCAACCAAAGAATTTTAGGCCACTAAGATTGGGGGTACATAGAAGGACACCCACTCCATGAATTTTTCATCCCAGATTAGGACTAATGCATGGTTAAATTTTTCCGTGATTAGCCTTGTGTGGCTATTTAATGCCCTTTGCTTTGTTTACTGTATGGCCACAGCCATTTTTCTTATAAAGTTGCTTTTTATCAAAGCCATCTAGGTGCAGTGTCCCTGAGCGGGCGAGCCGGCTTCATTTATCTGTAAACAACATAGAAATATCAACCGCTTCAAACCGCTATGAGTTTGAAGCGGTTTTTGTTCTGCGTACTGCCAGTAGCAGTACGACCGCGGACAGCCCCAATGACTCAAACGCTGCAAACGAGTCACCACAGGTACTATAAGAACCACGGGTACCCCAATTATCAAATCAGGAATAAATACCGCTCATAGATGTCTGAATATTGGAATCCGTACAAATACGGAATTAACAATTTTTTCTGTGTTTTTTCCTGTCCATAGATCCTTTGACAGAATGCTGAACTATGTCAAGGTCAGTAGCTCATAGGAGTTCCAAATTGCACTTCTTTAAAGATTGGTTCCATCGAATATCTTCGATTAGCAGCCCTATCTTTTGTCATAGGGCATGGTTGTCTCGGAATAGTTACCAAGTCATGTATTCAAGTCTATGGAGCAAACTGCTTCGGATGCTGTACTCCGCGCTGGATATGGTAAGCGAATTATGCCGGGCAGCAGGCTATCAGTATGGTGTGGCCAGCCCTAGCGCCTATTCTCTTGAAGCTTTGCCAGACTATTATCTCAACTGTGATAGTGCCAAACGACTATGGCAGGACTGGCGGGTACTCAGACGGTTATTTCTCCGTCGGGATCACAGCCGCGATCTGCTATTACAGGGGCAGTCGGGCTGGCTCCCCATCCATGGCATGATGATCAACCGGCAAATGCTCACGATTACGACCGATGAAGGTGAAACCGTACTGGATTTAGAAGCGCGTGTGGTCTGGCTCAGCCGTGCTAATCCCGCCAATACACAAATTACAAAATCGCCGTCTGTAGGACAACAGCCGCACATCATCTGGTGTCCCGCTTAAGGACACTGACTTTGCCATGGATCAGACTTGAGGAGCGACAACTCTTCTTGGGTCTGATTCTCTTTTTATGGCAAATCTAGAGCGTGTCTAATTGATAGGCAGCTTGATCAACCAGGAGATTATTCTGACTATCTCCTGGCATTCTCAAAAAAGAGGCAGGACAGTCTTTTGACGGGGATTTTGTCAATAAGTTTTTAAGGATCTGAGCCTTGTGCTGTCCTAAAACACAACAGACTGTATAACGGGATTTAAAGATAGCTTTCAAACTGAGGGT
>JBCCJR010000115.1:0-13613 GCA_039045805.1 Cyanobacteria bacterium P01_C01_bin.118 | reverse complement strand
GGCTTGAAGATCTCAAACTCCAGCCATCCTCCCTACCGAAGGAGGTTACCTCATGAGCCCAGCCGAGCATGAGGCAATCCGTCAAGGTCAGCAAAAAGAACTTATGGGAGTTGACTTAGGGGGGATTGACCTGAGCGGTGCGAATCTATCCCAGGCCAATCTCAAAGGGGCCAACCTCAACGGCACCATTTTCAAACAAGCCGATCTACGGGCCAACCTGAGGGGTGCAGATTTGATGGGAGCCATCTTAATCAACGCGGACCTGCGTAATGCTGACCTCCGAGGCGCAGTGCTAATGGAAGCGGATACCACTGACGCCAGCTTTGCTGGAGCCTTTCTAGCAGGGGCTGTACTGAGCAATCTTACATTGACCACCGTTGATCTACGGGGGGCCGATTTACGCGGCGCTAATTTATCCGGCTGTAGTTTGCGCAATGCAGATCTGAGCAGCGCAAATCTTGCTGGCGCAGATTTGTCCAGCGCAGATCTAGAAGAAGCTAATTTAAGCGGTGCTGTTTTGAGGGGAGCCAACTTAACCCAAGCGAATTTGCTGTGCGCCCGCATCGATAACGCCAATTTTGATGGCGCTACGTTAACCAACGCTTGCTTGATTGGGACTCCGCTGGCTACTCCCTAATTTATCTTTTTTAACTAAGTCGAATAATAAACATCAGTGTTGCTATGAGCACCCAGACCAAAGGCAAAACCGTTTTTCTACTCACGTCTATGGTGGGCTGGCTATTAAGCGGTGGAGCCTTAATCTATTTAACGCCTTTTTTAGCTAACCAAATTACCCCTTCAGACACCACTCACCTTTGGATGGAGAACCTAACCCGAGGTGGCTATAACCCCATACTTGCGATCGCTGGCGGCAGCAGCATTCTCCTGGCTACCGTGATCGGCAACGCTATCTGGTATCGATACTTTGAAGGCAATCTCTAGAGCTTCATACCAACCTATTGGCAACAACATTACTAAATATTCAAACTTCATCACATCAACTCACCTCAAAGGGGACATCCTAAGGGCGTCCCCTTTTTCAAATGAAAGATCCGGTAAAGTTTATAAATTTCTATGAGTTTTTAACTAAAAGTAATGTCATTCGGATCGTTCTGCCCTAATGTTGAGCTGAAATCTAGTTGACAAATTACTAAATACTTCACTCGACTAAATACTTCACTCGAAAGATAAGCTGCATTTCACCACGGACAGCTTACCTGTTCTTTTACTTTGTCTTAAACAGACTAAAATTCTGTCTTAACTCGACAACGACGTTATCTTAATTTGTCGTGGTTACATTGCTCCTTGGCCTGAACAAATAGCCACGGAGTGTGTAGTTATGGTTAAGTTCACTCAATTTTTCGGCACAGTAGCTGCAGTAGCTGCAGCTGGTGCTTTGACTGCAACATCTGCAGTTGCTCAGTCCATTGCTATCGATGGTTCTAGTACTGTTTTCCCTATCACTGAAGCAATGGCTGAAGAGTATGCCCTCAGTGGTAATTCTGCAGCCATTACTGTTGGTGTTTCTGGTACTGGTGGCGGTTTCAAAAAGTTCTGTGCTGGTGAGACTGTTATCTCCAACGCTTCTCGCCCCATCAAAGACACAGAAAAGGAACTCTGTGCATCTAACGGCATCAATTACGTTGCTATTCCTATTGCCTATGACGCGCTAACAGTTGTTATCAATCCTGCCAATGACTGGGCAACTGAAATGACTATTGATCAGCTCAACGTTATGTGGGATGCGCCTGCTGAAGGCGTTATCACTCGTTGGAATCAGATTGATCCTTCCTGGCCTAATGAGGAGATTGGTCTGTTTGGTCCTGGTACTGACTCCGGTACTTTTGACTACTTCACTGATGAAATCAACGGTGACAGTGGTGTAAGCCGCGCTGACTACACGGCTAGTGAAGATGACAACGTACTGGTACGTGGTGTTGCTAGCGATCCCTATGCCATCGGCTACTTTGGTCTAGCTTACTTTGCTGAGAATGCTGACATCCTACAGGCAGTAAGCATCCTCAACGATGAAACTGGCGAATTTGTTGAGCCCACCGTCGAGAACGTTGAAGGTGACAAGTATCAGCCTCTGGGTCGCCCTATCTTCATCTATGTCAACAGTGACGCTCTAGCCGATAGCAGCACTGGTGTTGCTGACTTTGTTTCGTTCTACATCGAGCAAGCTGACGCTGGCGAATTGATTCTAGATGTCGGTTATGTACCTCTACCCGACAGTGCAACTGACTCCACTCTTGCAGCTTACGACACCGAAGCTACTACTGTTCTTCCTTAGTTAGTTAGCCATCAGCTGCTAATAGGTTGCCTTTTTTCCTATAGCTCAAGCTCTTAAGGAAAAAAGGTATGCCAAACTTTCGACTTTCACATGCTCAGTGTGCATCAACCATTTTTACCTTGGGAGAATGTTCGCTCTCCCAAGGTTTACTTCTATATGTTCCTCAGGGGTTTCCCATGGTCAGCGTTGAGCCGTCAAACAAAGACAATCCTTTAGTCAGAGCGTCTAAAAACGTTGTTTTACAGCCGATTTTCTTGATTCAGTCACTTCCCCATGTGACAGCTCAACTATCAATTTTTGGCGTGCGGTTTTTACGCCGTCCCGTTGTTTGGCTAGCACTGGTCACCCATGGACTACTACTACTGCTGCCAGCTGTTGATTTGACAGAACCAAAACCAGAAGAGCTACAGCAACCTGAACCCGAACAAGCTCCTGTCATTGAGGTCAAAAACCTATCGGAGTTAATTGGAGCAGCACCCGAAGAAGCGGAACTGTTGCCTCCGCCTGAACCAGAGGAAGCACCACCACCGGAAGCAACTGCACCACCACCGGAAGAACTAGTCATTACTGATGTTGAAGACATTCCAGAAGATTTACCACTGGAGGAGTCTCTGGACGAACCACCGCTGGATGCCCCCTTGGATGAACTGCTAGAGGATGAAACACCTCAGTTTGATCGATCCGGTGCTCAAAGACAGGCGGCGGACCGTACTAGAACCTTAGGAGAAACCACTCCACCTGCTCCCTTACTATTAGACGAGAGTCAGTGGTCATTTTTCTTTGATATGGAGGCTGGCAATAAACTGCAGGCTCCATTAGCCTCTGGATTGACGGATTTAATTGGGTTTAACGATGCCACTCTGGCTGAAAAAGAACAAGAAATCCTAGACAGTTTTATTCAGGGTGGAGATGAACCAGTGCCGTTTAGCGAATATGGAGGAGTGCCACTTTATCAGTTGATCAATATAGCAACTGGTGAAGAGGTCGGCTTTTTAAGCCTTTTCCAGGGTACCGGTGGCCGTACAGTATTCATTGGAATCTGGGATATTCAGCCCCAGTAGAATGTGCCAGATCTAATGGTGTTAAGGCTTAAGCACACTGGTTTAATTCATCATCTAGAATAACTTTTTAACCTGTTAGAGGAAGCGTTTAACTGTGTTGTTATTTCCCGCATAGTCATGAATGTTTTGAAGCTGCTTTTGAATCCTATTTTTTTGCTGGCGGCGGGTCTGCACGCAGGACTATTGCTCATCCCTGTGGCTGGCGGCTCTTCTGACGAGATTGTGCCTGCTCCAGACCCAGAAGGGGAAAGCATTACAGTGACTCGGATTCCACCTAAACAAACTCAACCTAAAAGCCCTGGTACGGGTCAAACCGCTTCAGCTAGAACTAATCGCCCAGCAACCGCAACAACTGCTAAAACGACGGGTGGCACAAAAACCGCTACAGGGGGTACTAATCAGCAACAAAAAGTCCAGGGCAGCGGGCGTTCGCAAGATCAATCAGCAACTGGCGAAAATAATCGATCTGACAATAGCCGTCGCAACGACAATCAGTCGAATCAAACGGCCCGCGATAGCAACAATAATCCACCAGGACTACCGGACCTTCCTCCCGAGAATAATACCGATGAAAATGTCAGTAGTGTTCCTGTGACAACTGTACCGGCGGAAACAGTCCCCACTTTAACGGCCTTGAAAGATGGTGTCTCTAATCAGGTGCCAACTATGCTGAGTGCCTTTCTGGCTAGTCTCAGGTACAGCTTCGGGGAAACACAGGATGTGGCAGTTGAGCAGGCCAAACAGAAATGGCTGGAACAGCTGGCGGATCTGCCTGAAGTCGAGGGCTCTGACCCCCAAGAGCTAGAAAAGACATTAGACATTAGCTACCCAATTGTGTCTGGCAAAAATGGTTCACGGAATATTCGCCGCTGCCTAACGCCTAAACCGACCCAGGGACTGGTGGGTGTGGTTGTGGATAAGAATGGACTTATGGGTGTGGACGACAATGATGAGAATACGGCTGCCCCTGTTCTACTTCGCAGCTCTGGCTATCAATTTCTCAACGAGTTGGCTCTAGACAGCCTTGCAGACTACACCGACTTTCCCGATGTCAGTGTCCCCCAAGCCTATATCGTTCCTGTAAATATTGACTACAACCAGGAGACCTGCATGAATTGGGCTCGACTTATCGGCAGTGAAACTGGGGCTGAAACTACAGCTGAGAACGATCAGTAAGGATTTCCTGGCCATCTTCGGTGATTAGCACGGTGTGCTCAAATTGGGCCGAAAGCTTGCGATCGCACGTCACCACCGTCCACCGATCCCTGAGGGTGCGAGTCACCTTCGAACCCTCATTTACAATTGGCTCAATCGCCAAGGCCATTCCAGGTTTTAGCGTCACATTGGGCAGCTCTTTGGTACGGAAATTAAACACCGCCGGAGGCTCATGCAGATGGCGACCCACACCATGGCCCGTAAACTCCTCCACCACGGTATAGCCACTTGCCTTGATACTGTCTTCGATTGCCCCAGCAATATCCAACAGCGTCTTGCCTGGCAGTGCCTGAGCCACTCCAGCATAGAGAGCGGTCTCTGCAGCCTGCATCAACTTTTTCGCTTTTGGACTCACCCGACCCACAGCAATCGTGATACATGAGTCCCCATGAAACCCCTCATAGTAGGCACCAGTATCCACCTTCAGCAAATCCCCAGCCTTAATCACCTTACGCTTACGGGGAATGCCATGCACCACCTCATCATTGATGCTGGCACAGATCGAACCAGGGAACCCGTGATACCCCTTAAAACTGGAGGTAGCGCCCATCTCCCTGATACGACGCTCAGCATGATCATCCAAATCCGCAGTCGTCATCCCAGGCTGCACTAGCTCTCCAATTTCCTTAAGCACCGTAGCGACGATCTGCCCCGCCTGACGCATGATTTCTCGTTCTTGCTCAGACTTTAACTCGATCCCTTGGGACTTGCGCGGTCCGACCATAACTGGAACCGCCAACGCCCGCGATAGCAAATTACCTAAAACGTTCATAGGGTGAATGGTAAGTGGTGAGTGGTGAGTAGGGAATCGATAAATCGATATTTTCTAACCAACATATATAGTATGCAGGATTCTTAGCGTTGATAGGGTTGGTGTTTATGACCATGTTGGCCTATCATTATAGACCGTGCGCTTTTCAGGGCTTATGAACGCTGAGGAGATTATCCGCTCTATAGAAGCGGAACATATCAAAAAAGATGTCCCCAAGATCTATGTTGGGGATACAGTTCGGGTCGGTGTCCGAATTGTTGAAGGTGGTAAAGAACGTGTGCAGCCCTACGAAGGTACTGTCATTGCTATGCGCAATGGGGGTATCAACGAGACGATCACCGTACGTCGCATCTTTCAAGGTGTCGGTGTTGAACGTGTTTTTCTACTTCATGCACCTCGCGTAGCCAATATCAAGGTTCTACGTCGAGGTAAAGCGCGTCGTGCTAAGTTGTACTACCTCCGCGATCGCGTTGGTAAGGCAACTCGCTTGAAGCAGCGCTTTGATCGTCCCATCGAAAAATCTGGCAAGAAATAAGCAGGGCTGTCAAAAGCCCGCATATTAAGCCTTACAATGGGACAAGTTCAAGGAGTCGTGCGTCCTTAGTTCAGTTGGTAGAACGTCGGTCTCCAAAACCGAATGTCGAGGGTTCGAGTCCTTCAGGGCGCGCTGAGCGATTAGCATAAGTTCTGCCTAGAGCATTCAGATTTCTGCCATATTCATAGCTGTTGTTTTCCAGTAGGCAAAGCATAGAGTTCTGACTTGAGTATGGTTTAGATTTATTGCTTAAAGGAAAGAGATTTGTTTTCTTTCCCAAAAGCGATTTGCTTTAGGTAGAATTTTTGCTTGGGTAGCTCTAGGTCGGCAGCTGTTCGACCGGACTTTACATAGCAAACAAGGAAGCTAGTGACGTGGTCAAAAAGGACGCCAAGAAAGTAGTTGAAAAGCAGCCGCCAAGCGACTCATCTGACTCGTTTAACGCGGGCTCCTTTGTACAAGGCACCCGTGAAGAGTTAAGTAAAGTAGTTTGGCCCTCCAGACAGCAGCTGATCAGTGAATCTGCGGCTGTAATTTTAATGGTGGGCGTGTCTGCAACACTTATTTACTTGGTGGATAAACTCTTTGGTTGGGCTTCTAGACAGGTGTTTTAATGACTTACGCTTCTGACGATCCAAACAATTCAACCGATAGTGTCGACTCTAGTGCTTCAGAAGAGCCAAGGAAGTCTCAATCACGTTGGTATGCAGTACAGGTAGCCTCCGGGTGTGAAAAGCGCGTTAAGCTCAACCTTGAGCAGCGGGCAATTACCCTGGGTGTTAACCAGTACATCTTTCAGATTGAAATACCGCAAACCCCTGCGGTAAAGCTGCGAAAGGATGGCAGTCGTCAGAATATCGAGGAAAAAGTTTTTCCTGGGTATGTCCTCATTCGGATGATATTAGAGGACGACGTATGGCAGGTAGTCAAGAATACACCCCATGTCATTAACTTTGTCGGTGCTGAACAGCGCCGAGCCACTGGACGTGGGCGAGGGCATGTTAAACCCATGCCTTTAAGTCGAGCTGAGGTTGAACGCATCTTTAAGCAGACCCAAGAACAGGCACCCGTAGTCAAGGTTGATATGGCTGAGGGTGACAAGATTTTGGTGTTGTCTGGTCCATTTAAAGACTTTAGTGGTGAAGTCATTGAAGTCAGTCCTGAACGGAGCAAGCTTAAGGCACTGCTATCAATCTTTGGCCGCGATACCCCCGTTGAGCTGGAATTTAACCAAGTGCAAAAAGAGAGTTAATCAATGGCGAAGAAGGTAGTTGCGATTATTAAGCTGGCGATCCCGGCTGGAAAAGCGAACCCTGCACCGCCAATTGGTCCGGCCTTGGGTCAGCACGGGGTCAACATCATGGCGTTTTGCAAAGAGTACAACGCCAAGACCTCTGACAAAGCTGGACTAATTGTTCCGGTTGAAATTTCTGTTTTTGAAGACAGAAGTTTTACCTTTATTCTCAAAACACCGCCAGCCTCCGTGCTGATAAAAAAAGCGGCCAAGATTGAGAAGGGTTCTGGAGAGCCAAACAAAACCAAAGTTGGCTCAATCACCCGTGCCCAGTTGCAAGAAATTGCCGAAATGAAAATGCCTGACCTCAATGCCAATGACGTTGAAGCAGCCATGAACATTATTGAAGGCACTGCCCGCAACATGGGAGTTACCGTGTCTGACTAGAGCAGCACAGGTTTTGGAAAGCATTTGATCACCCAATCTGGGGAAGAAGCTGAGCTTCGCTATTACCCCAAGGAGTAACTATGGTAAAAAAGGTGTCGCGCCGCTTAAAAGAGCTGCAGGCCAAAGTACAAGATAAGTTTTACGAGCCCCTAGAGGCTATGCAATTGGTCAAAGAGACAGCCACTGCAAAATTTACAGAAACCATCGAAGCCCATATCCGCCTGGGCATTGATCCAAAATACACCGATCAGCAATTACGTACTACCGTGGCGCTGCCAAAGGGTACCGGTCAAACTGTTCGTGTTGCTGTAATTGCCCGTGGTGAGAAAGTATCTGAGGCTACCGATAACGGAGCTGATATGGCAGGTTCCGAGGAACTAATCGACGAAATCCAGAAAGGAATGATGGACTTCGACGTTTTGGTGGCCACACCAGACATGATGCCGAAAGTGGCAAAGTTAGGTCGTATTCTGGGTCCCCGTGGTTTAATGCCCTCTCCCAAGGGGGGATCGGTCACTTTTGATCTAGCCCAAGCCATCAGCGACTTCAAGGCAGGTAAGCTAGAATTTCGTGCTGACAAGTCAGGTATTGTCCACGTTATGTTTGGCAAGGCTGATTTTCCAGCCGAGGATTTACTAACCAACTTAAAAGCCTTGCAGGAAACCATTGATAGAAATCGCCCATCTGGGGCCAAGGGTCGTTACTGGCGAACAGTGTCAGTAGCTGCTACTATGGGTCCTGCGATTAAGTTAGATATCGGTGCATTGCGCGATCTAAAACTAGAAGACGCTGCTGCATAGATGATGATTTACCTGCAAATAATGTGCAGGTTTCAAAGCTTTGGAGATATTGCTACTGCTCTAAAACACCCAACAACCAAATAGGCATTCAAAGACAGCAGGTGCGTTTTGCTTAATATCCTGCCGAGGTGCAGAGAGTGAGTGTTAGTAGCGCTTATCTTTGGGTCTCGGCGATTAGCTGAGACCTTTTTAGATCTCAAGGTTGATTCCTTCTTTGAATGTTCTAGGGCAGGGTTAGAGACAGTCATATTTTCAACCTATCCCCGCTAATTAAGGAGGTGAGATCCGAATGGGGAGAACCCTAGAAAACAAAAAAGAGATTGTTGCTGAGCTGAAGGATCTGCTGAGTGATACTCAATCAATTTTTGTTATTGACTACAAAGGTCTGACAGTTGCTGAGATCAGCGATCTACGTAACCGTATTCGCGAAAAGGGTGGCACATGCAAAATTGCCAAAAATACTCTGATCCGAATCGCAGTTCAGGACGATGAAAACTGGCAACCAGTGCAGGAGTTTCTCAAAGACACCACTGCATTACTACTGACCAAAGAAGACATCGGTAGTGTCGTCAAAGAATATAAAAAATTCAAACAAGACACTAAAAAGACTGAACTACGGGGTGGCGTGCTAGAAGGCAAAGCCTTAAGTAGTGCGGAAGCAGAAGCCATAGCCGATCTACCCAGCAAAGAAGAGCTATACGCCAAGATTGCTGGTGCCCTCAACGCCCTGGCAACGAAGGTTGCAGTGGGTGTCAAGGAAGTACCATCGTCTATTGCTCGTGGTCTTCAAGCCTATGTCGAGAAGGAAGGTGGAGAAGGCGGCGAGTAAGTTCCGATCTTGGTCCATTAGCTATTCATTTTGTAATTTATCAAGGAGAAATCCATGTCTGCTGCAACTGATGAAATCTTGGAAAAGCTTAAGACTTTAACTCTGTTAGAGGCGTCTGAGCTCGTCAAGCAAATCGAAGAAACATTTGATGTAAGTGCTGCTGCTCCTGCTGGCGGCATGATGATGATGGCTCCTGGCGCTGGTGGTGCTGGCGGCGGCGAAGCAGCTGAAGAAAAGACTGAGTTTGACGTTGTACTTGAAGACTTTGGTGGCAACAAGATTGCCGTACTTAAGGCTGTTCGTGCCCTTACTGGTCTTGGCCTCAAGGAAGCTAAGGCGATTGTTGAAGGTGCACCCAAAGCTATTAAAGAAGGTGTCTCCAAGGATGACGCTGAAGCAGCTAAGAAGCAGCTTGAGGAAGCCGGTGCTAAGGTATCCGTTAAGTAAATTAGCTTTAAGCCAGGGTCTGTTTTTCTAACTGACAAACATCACTGTTGAGAGTCGTTTAGAAAACCATCTCGAAGATAAGCTCAATACCTGATCGCAAAAGCCCTGGCACCAATTGGCGTCAGGGCTTTTGCGATAAAAGCTGCATGGGAAAAAGTGGCATTGGGCCTCCCTGAAAAGACTCGGGAATACTAATGGGACCATTACATGATGTGAACGAGGAAGAACTTAAACGCTATTTCAAGAGTCATCAACATACGTATTGGCCTTCAAAAGCCCAGCAGACAGAAGTCATCCAGCGAGGTTACATTCAATGGCTGAGTAAATGATTAGCCGATGCGTTTTATAAAATTCTTATGTATGACCAATGCAGACACTTAAAAATTACAAATTTGAAATTATCCTATCCCTCGCCACTTTAGGAATTGTGGGGACTTTTTTCTTAGGCATTTCCGGTGTGCTCAACCCGCAAAACACAAGGGTTAATGTGCAAACCAACACAGATACCTCAGCTACAGCTACTAACGAAGCTTCTCCTACAGCTGCTTTGGCAACTCGATTAAGCGAGGGGGCAACGAGCCTTTTGCCTGATCCTTCCAATCTAAAACAGCAGGGCATAGAAGCTTATGCACAAGGGGACTACGCAGCAGCAGTTACGTCCCTGGAGGCTGCTTTAGCTGAAAATCGTAATGATCCGGAAGCATTTATTTATTTGAATAACGCCCGCATTGGCAATCGACAAGCCTATACCCTGGCTGTCATCGCTCCCGTTGGCAACACTAGCGAGATTGGTTTGGAGATTTTGCGGGGAGCAGGGCAGGCGCAACAAGAACTCAATCAATTTATTGGTGAAAATGGGGTGCCCATCAAACTCCTAATTGCTAATGACGATAACGAACCAAGTATTGCTAAATCTTTAGCTGCTGAATTAGTCAACCGTTCCGAAGTTTTAGGAGTACTGGGTCATTACAGTAGCGGCGTCACCCTGGAAGCGGCCCCAGTGTATGACCAGGGCAAGCTACCGATGGTGTCTGCTATTAGTACATCGGTAGAGCTGTCTGGATTTAGCCCTTATGTATTGCGTACTGTACCGAGCGATAGTTTTGCCGCTGCGGCGCTTGCACGCTACATGATCGACGACCTGGCAGCACAAAAAGCCATCCTTTATTACGACTCCAATAGTGCCTACAGTCTTTCACTAAAAAGTGAATTTGCTACCTCTGTCTTTAGTGACGGTGGTGAGGTTATCACGGAGTACGACTTGGCTGCCGCCGATTTTGATGCTGAGGAGCAAATCAGCTTAGCTAAGGCCCAGGGAGCTGACGTGATTATGCTGGCTTCTAGCACAGACACCCTGAAGCCTTCCTTAGCCGTTATGGAAACTGTCAATCAAGAACTTCCCTTGATTGGTGGTGATGACCTTTATCATCCTCAAGTTTTAAAGGATGGCGGAGTTAGTGCAGCAGGACTTGTAGTTGCAGTGCCCTGGCATGTGCTGTCGGACCCAAATTCTGAGTTTGTGACTGGAGCACGAAATCTTTGGGGTGGCGATGTCAGTTGGCGTAGTGCCATGGCCTATGATGCGATCGCAGCCCTCGGAGTAGCCCTCCTGGATAATCCCAGTCGTGAAGGTGTTCGCAACACTCTCCATGAAGCTAATTTCTCAGCCGATGGCGCGACTGGCAAAGTTCACTTTCTACCATCGGGAGATCGCAACCGAGCCGCACAACTGGTCGAAGTTCAACCAGGCGAGCGCTCTGGCCTTGGGTTTGACTTCATTCCCCTGGATTTCATCCCCGTAGAGTAGTTCCTCGCATAGGGAACGCCTTACTCAACTATTTCAGATTCAGTCGTCTCTGACATCCAGAAAAAGTCAGCCAGTTCAGGCGTAGTCGCCGTAGGATTTAGCAGCACACTGTAAGCAACGAGATCTTCTCCCAAACGCCGTTCTACCCGACTGGGAATGCCAAAGTCAAACACAACATGGCCCTCCCCTGCCAGCACAATCACCTGAGTATCGGGAAAATCGCTGACATAGTCGGCTACCGACTCCGCCATGGTTTCATCCCATAGCACCTGGGCCGCAAAGAAATTCTCAAAGCTGGGACCGCTATGGCCATGGCCGCCATGGTGGCCAAATACCTGAGCCACCATCGCTTGATAGTTTTCGTCGCTGGTGTCGATTTGATCAATGGGGGGAATATAGGTCAAATCATCCCCTTCTAAACTAGCCAGACCTTGTCGGGCTACCTTTTTGGTAATTTCGCGGGGCGTATTTAGGGCAATTAATGGAATTTGATTACGTTGGGCATAGCGAATAATCGGGGCATAGAGTTCCCAGTCAAAGCCCCAACGGGTTTCATATTCGCTTTGCTCGATTAGCTCAGCTTCGGTAATCTCACCAGCAATATATCGATCCAGCACAGCCTGAAAGGGACGCTGAAACATTTCCAACCCAATGGCAACGTCGCCACGGACCTCATGCATAGCCGTAATAATTTCTAGCTGAGCAATGTGATCGGCCTCATCCGTATGGGTTTCCCCTAAATAGATTACATCCGCCTGCTGTAAGCTAGCTAAAATCTCCGACTGTTGATTTGCCGAGACAGATACCTCTGGGGTCTGTGCGATCGCACCACTCCCATTAACAGACTCCCCGGGTAGAAAATGATGACGACCCAGGCCTGCTCCTATGACCAACAGTGCTCCACAGCCCCCCAACAACCAAAAAGATTTCACCGCCTAAGCCCTATCAATAAATGTGATTTAGACGTAGTCTAACCTAGATTTTTTAGGAGCGTTGACAGCCTCCATAATCTCTTGCCAGGCTTGACTCTAACCCGATAGGTTAAAACTAGTCCTTCCATGCTTAGTGACCCTATGGCTGCCTCTGCTAATCCTGCCGCTACTATCACCTTGCCTGAAATGGGGTGTGGCACCTGGGCTTGGGGTAATCGGCTATTGTGGGGCTATGACGAAAGTATGGATGCCGGTTTGCAGCAGGTATTTAACTGTTGTGTAGAAAACGGAGTCACCCTGTTTGACACCGGAGATTCCTATGGCACCGGCAAACTCAATGGTCAAAGCGAAAAGCTGCTGAGCCAGTTTAGCCAAGCCTACACCGGTCTCAATCAAGACAAAATTTGTTTAGCCACCAAGCTAGCGGCCTATCCCTGGCGACTGACACGGGGCATGATGGCCAGGGCAGGCGAAGCCTCAAAATCAAGGATGGGGCGATTGGACATTGCCCAAATGCACTGGCCCACAGCCAATTACTTTCCCTGGCAAGAAGGACCACTTCTAGACGGTCTTAGCGATTTATACGAACAAGGTCTGGTAAAAGGGGTTGGCCTCTCGAACTATGGTCCCAAACGTCTGCGGTGGGTACACAAACGCTTTGCAGAACGGGGAATACCCATTACATCGCTACAGGTACAGTATTCACTGCTATCCACATTTCCAGTGACAGAGCTGGGACTAAAGCATGAATGTGATGAACTCGGAATCCAGATGATTGCCTACAGTCCCCTGGGATTAGGGCTACTGACCGGCAAGTACGGGGAGAATACCCCTAAGCCGAAAGGCATACGCGGTCTGTTGTTTCGACAATTGCTACCGGGCATTCAGCCGTTGCTGGACTGCCTGCGGGAAGTCGCCGCAGAACGCGACAAAACCATGGCCCAAACTGCCCTGAACTGGTGCATATGCAAAGGGACCACGCCGATTCCAGGGGCAAAAAGTATAGACCAGGCTAAACAAAATATCGGTGCTTTAGGCTGGCGACTGACCAGGGGTGAAGTGGATGAACTGGATCGAGCCGCCGCCACGTCTGATAAGCAAATGGTTCAAAATATTTTTCAAACTCGGTAGACGCGCTAGGCTGACCGAATTCCTTAAAACTCTTTATAGACAGGTTCCGCATATTTCACCACGAGGTGGGGCATGTTCATTGGGAACCATAGTGTTACGTAATTTTAAGG
>JBCCJR010000114.1:0-13623 GCA_039045805.1 Cyanobacteria bacterium P01_C01_bin.118 | reverse complement strand
TGTCTCCATCCTCAAAACTGCAGGCAAATGCATCACGCCGAAAGTGAACACACAGTTCGGCATGGGCTTCAAGGTCAATGGAGCGAAAGACAAGGTTCATCTGATGAACTTGCTGGGTGGTTACATCAACACCGATAGCGCCCCTTACTCAATGGGCAGCTTAACCAAGCTTTGAGGCTAAGTTATATTCTATGACTCTAAACGGATTCCTGTGGCGGTGAAGCGGGTTGACCAAAGCTTTAAATCTAGCTCGGTTAGCTCTGTCCGTACTTTGGCCATAATGTTATCCGCTTCTGCTTGGGTGGTGGCCAGGGTAAAGACGGTGGGGCCAGACCCGGACATCATAGTGCCAAGACCGCCGTGGTTGGCCATAGTGTGGCGCAGCTGCATGACTTTTTCATGGGCGGGTAAAACCACTCGCTCCAGGTCGTTATGGAGATGGTAGCCGATGGCGCTGCCGTCCTTTGCATTGATGGCAGTTACCATTGGTCCCGCATGTACTCGCTGCTGTCGTTCCTGGAGGGTGGCGGTATTGGCAATATCGGCATAGCGATCGCTAAATTTGGCACGATACGTTTTGTAAGCCCAGGGTGTAGATACAGACATGCTTTCGTATTTGGCCAGCACGACATACAGGTCCGTCAGGCTAGGAATGGGGTCTAACACTTCCCCACGCCCGCTGGCAATGGCGGTCCCCCCACGAATACAAAAGGGAATATCTGACCCTAGCTGGGCCGAAAGTGTTTCTAACTCGATCTGGGTCAGGCCGATATTCCATAGGAGGTTGAGACCTACCAGGGTGGCGGCGGCATTGCCCGATCCCCCTGCTAGACCAGCCCCAACCGGGATATTTTTTTCGATATTGATTTCAACACCGCGATTGGCATAGTCGGGAAATTTTTCCACCAGGAGATCGACGGCTTTGAGGGCCAGGTTAGACCCATCGGTGGGAACCTGGGGATGATTGCACTGTAAACGACGCATGGACATGGGCAAGTCAGTGAGGGTAATGCGATCGCATAAATCCACACTCTGCATCACCATAGCCAGCTCATGAAAACCGTCAGGTCGGTGGCCAATAATTTCCAAATACAGATTAATTTTGGCCGCTGATAGCAGCGTATAACTCGCCATACAACCTAGGATGCTCGATCGGATATATAAATAAGGTGATCCAAACTCACCCAGCGCTATTCACTATCCCATTCCATGGATAGTTTTGGGTCAAAACTAATCTATGCTCAAAGCTCCAATTCGATTACTTAGAGTGACCCAGTTGTGGACACTGAGCTGTTCTGCCCTCACCTGGGGATTAATGTCCATGTCTTCGAGAAATGTCGTTACCTGGTCGCGCTCAACGATACTTTGCAAGTTGTTACGCAACATTTTTCTCTTTTGAGAAAACCCTTGCTTGACTAGGGTATCTAACAATTTTGGCTGCTGGGCCTGCTGCGAGAAGGGTCGGGGCCTTAATCGGATAACGGCAGACTCCACCTTGGGGGCAGGCTTAAAGGCTGAGGCTGGTACCGGACAAATAAGTTCACAGTCGGCCATATACTGTACCCGCACTGAGAGACCATTAAATGCCTTGGTCCCTGGCTCTGCATATAGCCGCTCAGCGATTTCTTTTTGCACCAGCAGCACAATGGACTCGAAGGGGTGCGGATTTGGCTGACTAATTCGTCCCAACAGCTTTTCAAGAATTGGCCCGGTGATGTAGTAAGGAATATTAGCAACGACTTTATTGGGGGTTTGGAAGTTGGGATAGTTGGCCAGAACGGCGTTTAGATCCACATCCAGAAAGTCCCCCTCAATCAAATGAAAGCGTTCCGATGCCTGAAACTGTTGCTGTAGCTGACGCACCAGATCTCGATCTACTTCAACAGCGACGACTGCCTGAGCAAAGGGTACTAACCCCTTAGTGAGCACCCCTTGTCCTGGACCAATTTCCAAAATTCGGTCGGTGTTTGACAGCTCTGCAGCCGCCAGAATCTGGTTCAAAATCTGAGGATCGCGCAGCCAGTGCTGACCAAACCGTTTACGGGGGCGGGGCATAGGGGAGAAATCGAACAACGAATGGATCGGTATTTTATCGGAGGGTGGGCACCGCACACCACTCTCCGATCAATCCGTAAGGTGGGCAAAGCCATCAAACCATAAGCATCACCAGAACCCTTAAACATTGCCCACCCCTATGCCACAAACCGCAAGGGTACCCATAGGATTAAACTGGACTATGAGCATTTGGATAAGGCTATGGCTGAACCGCTAAAGGAATCAGGCAAACAAGAAACAGCAGAGAAGGGGCGTAAGAAACCCACCACTCCGCTCAGCTGTTTTAGCGGATCGTTTATGGCGGGGACCCTGAGTGTGCTGTGTTATCGAATGATGGTTGCGATCGCAACTACGTTTGCAGCTAAACCCGTGCTCTCTGACAAAATCATTGTGCTCAAAATATCGGTTGCCGTGCGCACCCTGGTGGTCGGTATTGTTGCCCTGGGTGCCGGTGTTTTTGGGCTGACGGCAGTGGGACTGTTTTTGCTGGGTATTCAAATGCTGATTAAAAAGATTAATGGCAAAGACGCCACTGCTTAGCCAGCCTCAGAGACGTAGTGTCAGCTGGCGGCCAATGGCAAATTTGAGTAATTTAACCGGTTGTTCTGAGCTGCGTAACACCGGTCCTCGCAAATACTTGTTTAGCAACAGACGACCCATCCCTTTTACCCGACCATAGGCCCGTTGTTTTAGCAGATTTCCATAGGGAGGCTGAAATGCTAATGGACCATAGAGTACATCGGCACGGTGGGTGGTGCTTAGGTTGTTTTGTTGATGCTCGGGGTTAGGGATGCCACCATGTTCTCCATAGTTGCGCCAGGGTACATAGTTGTGGAAGTTGCGATCACGTAAATAATACTCAATCCCCGAATCCCAGGCAGTATAGGTTTCTGGTCCTGGATCAGCTCTCACCGACTCCGCTAGCTCAATCAGTTGCCAGGCGCTTTTGGGGGTCACCACATAGGCCACCATGGATGTGGAATACCCTTGAGCATAGCCACCATCCGTAATGGTATAAATCTGCGGCGCACAAGTATAGAGCCAGGCAATACCCAACTGCTCATCGGCAGGATCATACGGTACTGTCAGCTGTGCAAAGTTAGACACCGGCACAAAGTCTGCTTCTACAATTAACGTCGGTTTATTAGACAGTAATGCCCGTTCCCACGCTTTACGATGATTGAGTAAACATAAGTAACTACGGGAGTAGTTTTTGTACTCTGAGCGATGGACTTGACGCAACACTTCCACCTGACAGCCAGTATTTCTGAGAAAAGCCACTAGCTGCTCGGTATCTTCTTGATAGGCCAGAATAAATGTCTGACCGATACAGTCTACTAATGCGTTTGTCATAGTCCGGCTTGGGTTTGGCTATTAGAAGGCTAGCTATTCCTGTCCACTCACTGTACCCAGGATGAGACATCATCAAAACGTGACTGTTCTTTTTGGAACACAAGGTTGGCAAACTGGATACTCAACATACTTGTGATCTCAAGAAGAGAGATGCTCCATTATTGTTGCTCCACATTACTAATCTGTTGTTGTCGTCAATTTGAATTACCTTTTTTAGGGAACTTCAAAGTGAGGTGGAATTGAGTTTGAGCATCGCCTTGGCCGTGGCTAGGGCATACACAGCGCCACCAATCGCTCCTAAAGGCGCTCCCAACATTAATGAGAAGGGCTCATCTAAATTTGGTATGGCCTCAGAGAGAAACCAGCCTGATAGACCAGCACTTAGCCACCCCAACGATCTCCCGGTAAAATTCGCGGTCCACCACTGTCGTACATTTTGCGCTTGACTTGGCAGACTAAAAATTTGAGCCACTCCAACAAAAATGCCAATCACCGCGCCGTAGATGCCAAGCGTAAGCAGCAGCGCCGTAATACCGTCTAGGCCAGTAAAACTGTTGAAAGACCGAAACATCATGGCGATGCTACCCACCATAAATAGACCTGCCCAAGATCCCAGATAGCTGCCCACAATATTGGCCAGGGTCCATTGCCATGTCCTCAGACGCGGCAGTTGATGTTTGAGCACCCATGCCTGCAGGGGACCGACAATAGAGCCGATGATCAGTCCAGCCATGTACAGTGCCTGAAGGTAGTCCTCTGTCAGCGTCATTAGTAGGCTCAGGGGGGTTGCGATCGCAAACCCCACGACATTTACACCAATCCAAAGTTTGGTCAGCTGTTTGGTCGGTGTAGTGTGGCGGAGTGTAGGAGACATACGCAATCACAACTCAGGGAACAGTTATATCTACAGGAATAATCCTGGGTTTCCCCAATGCCTTGCCAGTCATAACATTACTGACAGGGCGATAAAGCGCGCATACTAGAGAAGATGGCTTACGGCAGTTCTACTGATGTGGGCTTAGCAATATGGGGCAGTCCCCAACCTAACTTTTCCCGCAATACCTTAAAAAACTCTGGATCCTTTAGCCGGATAAACTTGGCCGGAAACTTAGCTTCCCTCAGACATACCTGATCGCCGGGGGCCACATAGCACCCCGCATTGCCATCCACAACCATCACCAGGGGATCTGGATTAGCGGACGATACTATTACATTCTCAGCACTGGGAAATACTAATCCTCTGGCCGCCAGGGAGTGAGGGCAGATGGGAATTAACTGTAGTACCGGTACCCCAGGGGTAATCACCGGACCTCCAGCCGATAAGGAGTAAGCAGTCGAGCCAGTGGGTGTAGAGATAATAACGCCGTCTGCTGCAATATCCACCGGGGCATGGCGACCAATGGTGACTTCAAAGTGACACATGCTGGTGAGGGGCTCACGATTCAGGACGACCTCATTCAAACAGAGGGCCTCCCAGATGGTTTTACCGTTACGCACCAGATGTACGGCCACCATTGTGCGCTCCTCTACCTGATAGTTACCGGCCAGCACCTGTTCTAAAACTTGGGGCAACTGATTTAGGTACGTTTCTGTCAAAAAACCCATATGACCGGTATTCACCGCTAGCAGAGGGATTCCGACTGGAGCAACCTGGCGAAACGCCGATAGTACGGTGCCATCCCCCCCTAGGACAATGGCAAAATCCATTGATTTATCAAAGGCATTAGGAACCAACGATTCAATGGGAATCAATTCGGTCGGTTTTTCGGGGTTGGCATAGCCCAGCAGCCCGCCCAAGCCGGTTGCAGTTTCCACCTGACAACCATAGGTCTCAAGCTTATGGGTTAGCTCCTGAGTGACCTGACAGGCAACAGGTTTGACATCGTTATATATGATGCCAACCTTCTTACCAACTAGAGGACTTTGTTGGGGGGGAACGTTTTTAGAAACCAAGGGCACGTTCAACATCCGACCGATATAGATATCCTTTAGGCTACCGTTTTTAGTTCTTTCTTGAACAGTCTGCTACTGTTAGCAAACTGATTTTTTCTGCTTCAGAGGTAGCTCTCAGACGGAGAGATGGCTATCTTAACTCTAATGGCCCCTCTTGCATTATTTATTTGTGACTGCTCAACGTTTACCCGAAACCACTGCTCACGTACGCATCACGTATCAGTCCTGGCAACAAGGAAAACTCGAAGGCGAGGTCAGCGCCAATGAGTTTTCTTGGGAGTTCCAATGGAAATTTCGCGGCGGACATCTGACGGTTGAACCGTCTTTAGGTCGTGCCCTGATTCAAGAACCCCTGGGGCGATTCTTGGAACGATTTGATTATCAACTAGAGCCAGGAGGAGATTATTCATTTACAATTCGTGCCGAATTGTGACCCATCTTTCACGCTTGTCGGTAAGGTAACTCTAGGGTCTCGATCAATACGCTTTTTCCATCATGGCAACCTTATCCTCAGCTCCATCCGTCTCGACAACGTTACGTCCAGATTATCGCTTAGCCCTCTCTATCCTTCTGATCGGTCTGTGTATTGCTGCTGTGCAATCCTGGACAGGGGTGGGGATTGCTGTATTGGGGTTATTTTTGGTCATCCAGACAACGGTGATTCGTTTGACCTTTACCGAGACAGAGCTACAGGTATGTCGAGGGGCAACGATTTTACGACAGTTTCCCTATGACGAATGGCAGACTTGGACTGTCTTTTGGTCAGCCGTGCCGATTTTGTTCTATTTCCGCGAGGTAAACAGCATTCACTTTTTACCGATGCTGTTTAACCCAGTCGAGTTAACGGCCCAGCTAAACCAGCACTGTGGCGATATTAGCAGCGTTAGTTAGGCAAGCGGCCTTAATAGGCCATAATTGTGAACCGATAGCAATTTTGGAGTACCATGCCGCCTGAAGAGTTTGAGCCCCCTGCTAAACCACCTAAGGATATTCCATTGCCGCCGAGCCGCTCTGTTAATCCTGAGATTAATCGATTGGTACAAGCAGGGTTACAGGATCTTGAAACTCGTCGCCGGGAGCTCCAGCAAGAGATTGAGCAGTTGGAACGACGACGAGATCGCATCCAAGCGGAAATGCGTACTACCTTTGCCGGATCTTCCCAAGAGTTGGCAGTGCGATTACAGGGCTTCAAAGATTATCTGGTAGGCAGTCTGCAGGATTTGGCAACGTCGGCTGAGCAACTAGACCTAGTGCCGCCGCGCCCTCCGGAACCGTCTCGTCCCACACCGCCACCCCAGACAACGGGCTCCGTCGATCTGTCTACAACGGCTTTTTCTATCCAGCGGTTTGAAGAGCAGCGGGAACGGGTACGGAGTTTAATTGACCAGTACCGTATGCGCCCCGACTATTATGGCCCTCCCTGGCAGCTACGCCGCACGTTTGAAACCATTCATGCTGATCGGGTATCCAATTGGTTTTTTAATCAGGGGGGACGGGGAGCGGTCAAAAGCCTGGGGAGTCGTTTACAGAATGTATTGGTGGCATCAGGGGCAGTATCAGCCCTCTATGCTATCTACGGTGACCGTCTGTGCAATATGGTACTGGCCAATACTCCAGAGCGCTTGGGAGAATGGCGACGCTGGTTGCAGGATTGCCTGGGCATATCTCGCGGTGACTTTGGCACTAACCGCGGCATCATGTTGTTTGAGTCTCCAGACTCTATGGTGCAACGGGCTGAACGCTTGCTAGACAATGGTTATCTACCGATGCTGATCATTGATGAGTCCGAAGATAAGCTGCCCCTGGCTGCATTGCGATTTCCCCTTTGGCTGGTATTTGCGCCCGATCCAGCAAATCCAGTGCAAGATGACTTTTATTAAGGAATTGTGGGGAGTAGGGGCAGGGTTTAACCAAGCCCCTACTCCCCACAATTCCTAGTTTTCCAAACAACCATAACCCCCTAAACTGAAATCGGATGCTGGTTTTGGTGGATGCCCTATGGTTTGGTTGATTGCAGCGGGTTTATTGGTGCTGGCCTATTTACTCGGGTCGCTGCCGACAGGATTTGCGATCGCAAAGCTAGTCCAAGGTATCGATATTCGTGAACATGGCTCCGGCAATACGGGAGCCACTAATGTTTTTCGTGTAGTTGGCAAACAGGCGGGCATTATGGTGTTGTTAATTGACCTGCTAAAAGGTCTATTTGCCGTACTATTAGCCCGGTTTGTGATGTCTCAGCTGGGAGATGAGTACCTGATTTTATCTACTTGGGTCGAAACCCTGGCTGGTCTGCTGGCGATTTTGGGACACAGTCGTTCCATCTGGCTAAACTTTACAGGGGGGAAATCAGCCGCTACCGGTTTAGGGGTGATTCTTGCCCTAGCCTGGCCTGTGGGGGTGGGCACCGCCGCCGTTTTTGGTGTGGTATTTGCCCTGTCTAGAACCGTATCTCTGGGCTCTATTTCTGCGGCTACTGCGGCCCCTGCCCTGATGTTTTTGACCAGACAGCCATTGCCTTTTGCGCTACTAGTTCTCTTGGGTGGTATCTACGTTATTGTTCGGCACCGCAGCAATATTTCCAGACTGCTGGCCGGGACTGAGCCTAAGTTAGGTAATAGCAACTCGTAAAAGGTTAAGTGGCAGCATTTTGCACAGGAGTATTAACTGCAAAGTTCCTACTGATTGCCCAATTCTCGTGAACGGCTACTGGCAGCTCGTACCGCTTCAATCAGAGCTGAGCGCAATCCCAGTTCTTCTAAACAGGCAATACCAGAAATTGTTGTCCCTCCAGGACTGGTTACACGATCCTTGAGCACAGCGGGATGCATGCCTGTTTTTTGGAGTAGCTGAGCGGTACCGAGCACTGTCTGAAGCGCAAGCTTGTTGGCCGTAGCTCGCGATAGCCCCGATGCCACTCCACCATCAGCCAATGCCTCAATAACAATGGCCACATAGGCTGGCCCTGACCCCGATAGTCCCGTCACGCCATCAAGCAAGGGTTCAGCTACCTGTACAACTTCTCCCACAGCGCTAAAGAGCTGACAGGCAAAGTCCATATGCTCTGCCATCGCACGATTGCCCACGGCGACGGCCGTCATACCACAGCCGACAGTGGCTGGTGTATTTGGCATGGCACGAATAACAGGCCAGCCCGGTACTGCTTTTTCTAAACGGCTTAAAGAAACACCTGCCAGGATAGAAATCAATAGCGGAGGGTCACCAGTGGTTGCCCCTGAAAGGTCCTTGGCAACCGCCTCAAAAACTTGTGGTTTAATCGCTAAAACAACAATGTCACTGTGAGCAAGCACCTCACGGTTACTGTGTGTAGTCTGAATATCGTATTGCTCAGTAAGTAACTGTCGTCGCTCATGGGACAAATCAGACACCAAAATTGACTCTGGTGTGAACATTCCTTTTGAGAGCAGACAAGATAACAGGGCTTCCCCCATTACACCGCCACCGATGATGCCGAGTTTAGCAGCAGGCAAAGATCCAAGGCCTCCCAACGCGCTGATAGCACCCTAAGAATACCGTGAAACGGGTGCATAACCTCGAAAGGTCAAACGGCTAACAGGAGGACACACACCAAATGATGAAGAGCTGTGTATGAATCCCCCTGATGGGTTGCCATTTTGTTTTTTCTTTAGGCCATCCGAGCTACTTGCTCTGTTGCCCAAGCAGGGGTGGGAGCAGCAGCAGGCATGACGGGCTCTTCCATCGGTAGACTATCTTCTTCGTCAACAGGCATGCTGACTTGAACACAGTTGGGAGTAAACAAGAAGATGCTTTCGCCAATCCGCTCTTGATGTCCATCCATGGCGTAGGTACCACCGGCAACAAAGTCAACGGCCCGCTGCGCCTGGTCAGGATCCATTATTGTCAGGTTCAACACTACTGACTTACGCTCGCGCAGTGCCTGAATGGCCTGGGGCATTTCTTCAAAGGAACGGGGTTCCATCACGATGACTTCAGAAACACCATTAATTGCACCGGGCATACCAATCACGTTACTTACATTACTCATTGAATTATTCATGGAAACCATACCATTATCGGTGGACATTACTCGGTCACGAATGCGGCGACGGGGCGTGCGGGGCTCGGCGGTAGCAACCGGCGTCGCAGGAGGTGCCGCTGTCACGCCCGTAGCGGGCTGGGGTTGAGGAGTATGGTTCTCTTGCTCATAGAGATTTTGGTACTCCTCACCATCCATTTCGTCATACTCATACTCATAGTCGGCCGGATCATTGAGGCCAACAAAGTCACGTAATTTAGTAAAAATGGTACTCACGGCTGAAACTCCGTCATGGCTAGTACTAACTTGGTAGGGAAACTCTCTAAGACCAATTTCAATAAAAGGAGGAAGAGAGTGGTTGAGACTGAAAGGACCATTATTGGTTCTGAATTATCAGCAACCTCCCTGGGGAATTACTGATAGTTCTAACCCCATTACCTGAGACCAAAAATAACTTTAGACTCCTTAAGCTCAATTGGCAATGGAAAGACAAACGTCATCAGTTTTGAGTACGTTTGCCGTGAATTATCAACCTAGAGAATTAAACCTCTTTAGTCGACATTTGAAAATACCCGTGTGTAATCGTTAGGGCATAACTTTGAGCCATAGTATACACGAATTGCTCAAAAAAAATCACCAATTTCAAAAATAGGTCTAAATATCTTGATCTTTTTTAGAAATGAGTTAGGTTAAATTGGCCAAAACCTTCAACCACGGGACCCAAACAGGGTAGTTCCTAATCGAATGATATTAGCTCCTGCCGCGATCGCAAGCTGAAAGTCCTGGGACATTCCCATCGAAAAGTAGCGAATTGGCAGTGGCGTTTTCTGATGATTTGCCAGAGACTGACCCAAGGCATAGGCCCGCTCAAAAAATAATTGGGTTTCAGTCATCAATAATCCATAGGGAGGAATCGCCATGATCCCTTCTAAATTGAGGTGAGATAGCTGTACCAAATCAGGCAATGTATCCCAGAGTTCTGCTTCTGTCCAACCGTGCTTATTAGGGTCTTCTAATAGTTTTACTTGGAGACAACAGGTGGGAGAGCGAGAGAGGTCAGCCGCTAGCTGATCCAAGCGTCGTGCGAGCTTTAGGCTATCCACAGAGTGAATCCAGTCAAAATGTTGGATGACTTTACGGGCTTTATTTGTTTGTAAATGGCCAATAAAGTGCCAGGTGATATCGGTGAGATCCGTTAACTCTGCTTGTTTAGTAATGGCTTCCTGTACTTTGTTTTCACCAAAGTCCCGCACTCCGGCAGCATAGGCCGCACGGATAGCCGTGGCCGGAAACGTTTTACTTACCGCCACTAATCGCACATGTCCAGGTAAATTAAGCTGCTGTACCCGGTAGGCAATTGACTGCGGATCCCAGCTGGTTTGGTGGCTCGCAGGCTTTTGGGAAGCCCCAGTGGCGTTGCTCATTGAAACGTTCGCTTATATACCTGATTTAAGTGGTCAAAATCGCTGTATTGGCCAGCTTGACGCAATATTCTAAGACGTTGCTCAAGCATCATGCGAGCTTCGGTGCGACCAATGGGGTCAAACAGTAACCCCGCTGCGCGATCAACTTTGGCAAGAAAAAATAACCTCTGGGCATAGAGAGTGGTAAATAGCTCCTTATCGCCATCCACCAGGCAAATCCGAAACAACAGCCCAAAGTCAGGGTGATTGAGGTAAGTCTCAGCGCTCATTCAAAAGGTGCCGTGCGATAAATGTGAGAACAATGGACCAGTTGATCTAGATAGATGGATTGATATTACCCGGACAAGGTTACTTATTAAAGGAATAGTCTGCCCTATTTAATTAAATCTTGTCACTATTCAGAGTAGACGGTTTCCCTTACGGGAGCTGTAAGCCTGGTTTTGATACGGTTTAGAGATAACACATCAGGCGTAGATGCAATTCCTTCAGAAGATATAACATTTAATAAACGAAGCCTTACTATACTCCATTGTCTATGGATAGGAAACTGTTAAATGCATCCAACAGTTTCTTGCAACTTTAGTGGCAGCTATTTCAGGACCTTATCCACCCTCCGAGAGGCCGCTACCTACCTTAATGACACCTCCTCAAATAGATGTCCCCAACGCTAAAAGCTGAGCTTGAGCTTTTTGCAAAGATTCTAGCCATTCTTGATGGGGATTACTATCGGCAACAATGCCTGCACCAACTTGTCCCCAAACGGTATAGTTATCGTGATCTGCAGGGGCTAGCAACAGCGTACGAATCAAAATATTGAGATCCAGGTGTCCCCGCATATCTATATACCCACAGGAGCCATAAAATAAGCTGCGTCGGAGGGGTTCTAACATTTCAATAATTTCCATGCAGCGCACCTTGGGACAGCCAGTAATGGTGCCACCGGGAAATGTGGCACGAATCAAATCAATCGATGTTTTATCTTGAGCCAGTGAGCCGATGACGTTGCTTACCAGATGCATCACATGGCTGTAGCGTTCTACCACCATAAGCTGATCCACCTGTACTGATCCCCAGGTACACACACGCCCCAGATCGTTGCGTTCCAGGTCCACGAGCATAATGTGTTCTGCCCGTTCTTTGTGATTTGATTTTAAGGCTTCCACAAAATCTTGATCGGCTTCAGCGGTTTTACCACGGGGGCGTGTGCCTGCAATGGGTCGTGTTTGAGCCGTGTGCTCAGATAGTTGAACCAGCCGCTCGGGGGAACAGCTGATCACATGGCCCCAGGGAGTGCGCCAGTAGCTGGCAAAAGGAGACGGATTGATCTGATGTAACTGACGATATAAATGCCAGGGAGAACAACCCGTCTGAGTCTCAAACCGAAGGGAAAGATTTACTTGGAAAACATCACCTGCTTTGATATGGTTTTTGGCCTGTTGAACAGCGGTTTCAAATTGAGTTTGATCCGAGGATAGGGTGACCGCTTGATCAGGCGGCTCTGTGCTTGAATCTAATGGCTGGGGCTTGTGGTTCTGGAGCCTCATCACCATTGTCTCTATCGCTGGTGGTGATGAGGCTGCAAGCCATAGATCTTGATGATGATGATCGAGAATAGCAAACGCCTCTGGCTCATACCAATAGGCTACTGGGAACGGGAGAGGATCGTCGTTCAGATAGGGGAGTGACTCAATTTCCCAGGCAGTGTCAAATCCTAGCCAACCTAACCATCCCCCAAGAAACGGCAGGTAATTGGGCGGTTGCTCGGCTGAGTTCTCGGCAACGGGTTGGTGGTTGTTTTGGGCCTTGAGCAGAGCGTCTAGGGTTGACAGAATCTCTCCGACAGGAGGTGTAAAAAGCTGTTTCTGATCTTTCTCCTGTTGAGGAGACCCCGCGCAGAGGGAATATCGAATCAGGTCTTTAGGGGCACCATCCACACGGTCGGGACTTTCCAGTAAAGTAGCGATTTTGGACCCTGAAAATAATGCTTCAAATACATCAGCCCCGTTACGGCTCTCAAGGTCAAGCCGGTGCCAGTATTTGGAGGACACTCTATGCTGCAAAATTGATTGTGAAGAAAAAAGGACCAAATTAAAAATGCCACCCTACAACGCCGTACCTAGAACAAACCGTCCCCACCAAAAGAAAATGAGACTAACAAGAAAGAACCAATCCCACCAGCGCAGTTGTAATTGATGCCATTGCACCTGGTGACGATCGGGGCTGGTAAAACCTCTGACCTTCATAGCACCAGCGATTTGCTGTGCCCGTAGCAACAAGTTGTCTAACAAGCGCTCTGCCACCATTAGCCAAATTTGACTGGCATGACGCCAGCCTAATTTACGCCAGTTAATGGCACGGGTACGGACAGAGCGAATCAGGTTTTGGACTTCTTCTAGAACAAGGGGAATAAACCGCAGGGCCAGAGTAAGGGTGAGGGCAATTTCGGTGACCGGTAGTTTAAACCATCGCAGTGGCGACATTAGCTCTTCGATGGCAGCGGTGATTTCTTCAGGGGCCGTAGTCAATAGAAAGAGATTTGTGCTGTAGATCAGGGTAAACAGGAGGGTGCCAACCTTAACGGCCAATTTGAAGGACTTTTGAGTAATTTTTACCCAGTGAAGATCGGCGATCACATATTTATAGTCTTTGGTTGGTAAATTGCCAATGATGTCAAAGGGGGTATCCAGTGTGGCGATCGCATCCGCAGTGGGCCATCTTGGCTGAGTGACTACCGCAATCCCGTCGGGCATCACCATAATGAGTAACGACGCCAGGGTGAACAAAATTAGCAGCCCTCCCATTTGCTGCCGCCACACCCGCCAG
>JBCCJR010000113.1:0-13752 GCA_039045805.1 Cyanobacteria bacterium P01_C01_bin.118 | reverse complement strand
CGGAAAATGGGTTCTTTATCTGTCTGGGATTTGCCGCACTGTCCTGGATTCTCACCAGCCCCTGGTTTACCCGCAAGTTTGTGGGGGAAGCCACCGCCGAATCCCTGGCAGCGATTCGCATTATCACCTGTATCACCCTGGTGCTGATGACCCTGTGGATGGAGGATCTTCCCAGCAGTGCCCTCCTGCCCATAGAAATTCGCCATTCCATGGGGGTGATGGATTACTTTTACGGGATTCCTGGGTTTGATGCCTTTACCCGCAGCCAGTTTAGTTTACAGCTGTTTGAATGGTTAACGGCCCTGGTACTGATCCTTGGCACCATTGGCTTTAAGACCCGCTGGACGGTCCCCCTGGGAGCCTTTTTCTATCTGATTTTGGGAGGAATCTTACGACAGTACACCTGGTTTTATCATACGGGTCTGCTACCGGTGTATCTGTTGGCCATCCTGTCGTTTACTCCTTGTAGTGATGCCCTGTCAGTGGATCGCTGGCTCAAACAGCGGCGCGGTGAGCCAGTAGTGAATCCCGAGCAGTCCAGCATTATTTATGGCTGGTCTCGCTATGCCTGTTGGGTGGTGTTGGGAGGCTCTTACCTCCAAGCCGGGTTTAGTAAAATCTACTACTCTGGCTTTTATTGGTGGGCTGCCGACAACCTCAAATCAAAACTGTTGTCCACCACACTGGAGCCGATCCAAACCAACTGGGATGTTTCTCTCCATCTAGTCAATGCCCCCGACTTTATTTTTGCCATCTTGGGTATTTTGGGCCTCTACGGTGAACTGGCCTACGGACTTGTTCTCTTTTCCAAATGGGCCAGGCTGATTATGCCAGCGGCGATGGCGGGGATGCATGTGGGCATTATCTTCCTGCAAAATATTGTCTTTTTTGATCTCATTTTAATTCAGCTGATTTTCTACGATTACACAGCGATTCGACGCTGGATCACTACTAAGCGAGGATGGTTTAAGTTTTTACGATCTGCCGGTGGGACTAAAACAACCAAACCGCAGCGAGCATTTATGCACCCGATTGTGGTGTCTGTGTTAGTGGTGGCCATGACGTTTATCTGGATTAAACATCGGGAGTATTATCCCCTAACAGGACTGCAAATGTTCTCGGGAAATAACACCACAGGCATAATTGGCTATAACAAACTGATTGCCCATTATGACTCTGGGGAAAGCACTCGAATTTTACCCGATACGATTATCTATCCTCCGATGAATACCCGCTATCGGTTAACATTCCGAGATTGTCACTCTGATCAGCAGGCCGACCAGACTAAATGTAATAAGCTGCTGGAGGCCCTTGGTCGGGTACACAATCAAAAGGCGGCACCAGGGTCTCAAATTGAAATGTTTGAGGTGCAGGCGTGGGAATGGAACTACAAAGAGAATTCCAACGATGAGGATTATGGTTTCATAAAAACGAGCCATCGTCTAAAGGTGTTGGATGCTCAGTCGGTTAGTGTGAATAGGGATGGTTCGCCGTAGTGAGCCTTATACATGCACGTTTGATAGAGCATCGGTAACGTTGGATTCTCTGACAATGCAGCCATGTAAATTTTATTCGTCAGATCTGACGTTGCATATATATTTATTTAGGCATATTTATTTAGATTGATTTGGAGCCGTAGATCGTTACCTTGAGTAAGGTCCCCCACAGCTCCTAATCATGTCCTGGTTAAAATTGACTAGACAGGCCCTTTATCTTATGAAGGGTGGTTCTGATTGCTATGTAGATAAAGTCAATGTCTCATCTTCAAATGAAAATCTATCAGAGCTAAGACTCTACATGCCGTTGGAATGGTTCTCAGGAAGAGATGCACCATCGGGAATGATTGTTGATCTCACCTCTACAGAACCTGACGCTTGTCAAACGATAGTGGTTGAGCCCGACCCCTCTTTGACTGGCAAGCTTATTGTGCTTGACCCAGGACATGGAGAGTTTAATGGAAGCGTAAATGATCCCGGTGCTGTCAATGTGAATCTCCGCAGAAATGAACGGGATGAAGTACGAAAACAAGCCGACATTATTAAAGCTAACTTAGAGCGCAAGGGAGCAACCGTTAAGATTATTGAGAACAATACCTCCAAAACCTTGGGCCAAATTGGTTCAGAAGGGGGTGACTCAGATTGTTTTGTTTCTCTACATCTAAATGCTTTTAATAGAAGTGCTCAGGGTCATGAAGTCTTTGTTCACTCTCAAGGAACATCAACGGATGTAAGACTGGCCACTTTAATTAATCTGGAGCTTGCCGCTGTATTACCCATCGATAATAGGGGGGTAAAACGACGTGGACTAGCGGTACTAGGCGGAGTGCCACTCCCAGCTCCAGCCGTTTTAACAGAGGGCTTTTTTATCGATTCGGTAAGAGATGCCAATACTTTGGATGAGTGGAATACCCTGACAGCGAATGCAATTGCTACAGGCATAGAAAGGTTCTTGACTTTGCCATAGGTGAGAGTGAACACTCCAGGCGTTGCCCAACCTACCTGGCTGATGATGACTGACGAAAGAATGCAGATGGAGAAATTTTGAAATAATCAGCTAGTTTTTCAATATGTTCCACGGTAAACTTACGCTGGCCGCTAAGAATTGCAGAAACAATTGACTCAGTCTTGAAAATGCTGACTAAATCTTTTTGCTTAAGACCTAGTTCGTCAATTAGAGCCTTGAGCAGTTCAACACCATATAAGTCTGGAATAGGCACATGCATTTCTTCGTAGTCATAGATAAGTATGCCTAGCAGGTTAATGTAGTCTTGCTTTTCGGGTGTTATCTCTCCAGCATCAAGCAAGGTATCAACAACTTCCTGAACTGCAATTAATTCTTCCTCCGATTTAATCGGACGAGGTGGAAATTTCTGTAGAAGTTCTATATAACTATTGGAATCTGTTGCAAACATGATTTTTCCGCTTATTGTTGACGATAATCTGTTAGGCCCTACCTATACCAATTGTCTTTCTTCCAATCATCTTTGTCATAGTCTGCATGGGTGAGAACGTTACGGATGAAAACTTTCTGGTAGGTATAATCAACAAAAGCGATCAAGCGATATTTATTGCCACCAACATTAAAGACTGTAAAATTTCCTACCTGATCGGCTGACGAGAAAGTCGTACGTAGCTCTACAAAATTCTGCCATTTAACTGTAAGCGTAAGCTTGTACCAAAGCAGTAGACTCGTTTTTGCATCAGGATGCTTCTCCCAAAATGCGACAAGGCGGGAGCGCGTAATGATATGCATAGGAACTGAAATCAGTGTAAGGCATAGAAACCTCCATGTGATATGGAACCACGTGGCCAATCTATTTAACCCATGGGTTGAGCATTTGTAGCCATTTAGTTATTGAACTATTTACCGCAAGTCGATCTTAGCAAATTGCGAAGTTGTTTGCAACATGAGTAGCCAAACCCGCGTAGGGTGGGCATTGCTCACCAAAATTTATGCCAGATGCCAATCCCCCCATTCCCCAGAACATTCAGCTATCGTCAAAACTCTCCTAGTAAGTGTAAGAGGACTTTGCGAGCGATGCATTGAGCTCGCATCCTAAACTTGTTGAAAGTGTTGTGTTAGGAATTGGAGGCGATGAGATCGCACCCTACGCTTGCTTCACCAATCTGACCCTAAGTTTTGGGTATCTAATAGGTTTATTTCTTCTTTGTCTTCTTACTTTTTTGCAGTTTTGATTGAGAGCCAAATCCTTGTGGGGATGTTCGTTGTTTAGCTTGTTTTTCAGGAAAGTCTTGACCAATTGCGTCTGCAAATTTTCTCAGTAGCTTTGGGTCCAATATATCTGATAATGGCCCTAGTGCTTTGGTGCGAGAAAACCTTCTTACAGGAACTTCATTACGTGTTTTGAGGCCCAGCTGTACTTGTACCTCATCCCAATCTCCAATGATTGTATAATCTACTCGCCTGGCCGCAAATGCACTTCTTATGTCAGAAGCTTTATCGGTTGCATCGAGGTGGCAAAGCCCGGAAATTAGAAACCCATTCAAGGAGGGATCATTTTCTTTGAAATTAGCAAGTTGTTGAGCAAGAACGTCGATACAATGTTCTTTTTCTTGTGGATAGCGTTTTCCCAGTTTTTCGAAACAGCTAATTGCAGAGTATCGCCCATAAGGATCGCGACTTGGATCTGCTAAGTAACTCTGAATAGCGGGGATAGCAGAGGGACCAATCAAGCTCATTACGATTGGAATTTCATCGTGACTCCAATCATCTTCAGAATTATCTAACAAGTCTAATAAGGGTTTAACGGCGTCTTGAGCACCGAGTTGCCCCAAGGCTCGCCAGGCATGGGTAGGAGCCCAAACTTCCAGACTATCGGAATCTGCTTGGTTGAGATCGTCGTCCGTCACCATGCGAATCAGCTCAGGGATATGGGCCTCCTTAAGGTCTAGCTCCCGAGGGTAATTAGGCCACCTTCTGGAAGAGGACTTGCCGTCTCCATATTGGAGTAGTTTTGCAACTGGGGGTTGGTACTCCTGGTTGTCTGTGTCCATGTTCAATGCTTGCCCTTAGCTGTTAGGGAAGGGTAGCACACCTAATCAAAGGTTTCTAGCTGAAGTGGAATGCTGTTAAGACGTCCGACTCAACAAAAGAGGGTGGAGGTGATGTGTCATCAGTGCCTGGTTAATGGTTTAGGGGGCATCATCAAGGATTGGGCCTGGGCCAAGATCTGCGATCTCACATACAAAAACTATGTCAAACCAATCGCGAAACATTTCAAATGTTCGGTTGGCAGGCCAGTCTGATGTCTCTGTGTGCCATGCGTGGAGTTCAGCATCGAAAATGGAATTGTAAATCTGTTCGAGTATTGCCCAGGCAGAAGAATCGTCATTGTACTCAGGTATCAGGTATATTGTTGGCTCATCGGTTTGGTTGGGCGCAATGTTGGAGTTGTCTAGCTGAGAGGCCCAATTTATGTAGGGTTGTTTTGGGCGGACAATAACAGCACTTCTATTAATCATTGCTATAGCTGGCTATCCCAGGACAAGAATGATCTCTTTCACTACTACCAAACTGTGAGATTACGTCAAACTGTTCTCTCAATATCTCAACAATTTTGGATGTTGGACTGTTACCAAGATCTTATTTTATAAGCCTACGACAAATAGCTTTTTCTCACGATCTGCTGCAAACTGTAAGCACGCTTTAATGTCTGCCCCGGTTAACTCTGAGAAGTCTTCTAAAATCTCGGTCTCGGTCACACCACCTGCTAAATATTCCAAAATATCGTATACGGTGATTCGCATACCTCGGATACAGGGTTTACCACTCCGTTTTCCTGGTTCAATGGTAATGAGGTTTTGATATTCCATGGTTTGGGTGGTTGGCTTGATATAGTTTGCATTGTAACTCATGCAGATTTTGCGATCGCGTCTGCCATTGCTACTCGTGTAGGCAGTAAAGCGTAGGGTGCCGTTAGCGAAGCGTAACGCACCGCCATCGAGAATGCCGCCTCACCTTTGGGCATCCTGGTGTGAATAACCACTGCCCTCAGGATGCCAAATTATCGACGTCCCTATATTGCTGGGGGTACCTATTTTATTACTCAAGTAACCTATCAACGCGTTCCATGGTTATGTTGGGATATCGGTCGTCAAGCGCTTCGAGAAGCTTTTATCACCGTTAAAGAACGTCATCCATTCTCGATAGAAGCGATTGTATTACTGCCCGAACATTTTCATTGTCTCTTAACGTTGCCGGAAAATGATGCGGATTTTTCGGTCAGGCTCCGATTAATCAAAACTCATGTGACTAAACGGTATGGGGCTGAGTTAAAGATTGGACGGACGATTTCTCAATCACGACAGAAACGAAGGGAAGGAAATCTTTGGCAGCGTCGTTATTGGGAGCATTTTATTCGTGATGAAAAAGATTTTGCGATCCATTGTGATTATATTCATTACAACCCGGTACGTCATGGGTTGTGTGAGAAACCACGGGATTGGAAGTATTCCAGCGTGCATCGGTTTATTGCGGAGGGGATTTATCCACCAAATTGGTGTGAAGAGGAGGGTCCCGAAATCCCCCACGATGTTTGGGATACCCCGTAGGGTGCCGTTAGCGAAGCGTAACGCACCAATCAAAGTTTTGGATAATAGCGTTAGGGATTGGAAGCGGTGCGTGAGTCACGCACCCTACGCTTGCTCTCGCCCAAAATATTATTGGGCGTACTGCAGTCTTCCAGCAGTTCGTCTAGTAGCTAATCAACACGGTTCGGTTCTTTTTTCTTACGGGCCATGAGGCGATCTCCTAATGTATATGGATGATAGATCGCTTACACAAAATTATAGACAGTCTCCTTATAAATTACAGGCTACAGTCCAAAATGCGAGAGACAAGAATTCCGTGATTATCTAAATTCCCAATTCTCGGATCCTTCGTATGCTCAGACGTATGATTGAGCACCCTAATCTCCCACACCCCCCCTAACTCGCCATGAGTTACCACACCCCACCACGGGAGATACCCCATCAGTGTGCTCAAATCCTCCCCACTCACTCCCTCAATCATTTTGATCTCGGTGTCCAACAATAATCTCCATCTATCGTTGTTAAAATTCAATCTACCGTTGTCAGGATTGGAGGGGTTACCCAAATTCCAGTTGACTGCATTGCTGAACTGAAACAAGCGTCTAATATTGTCCTGTTCTGATAAATTCGCTATTTCAAGATAAATATCTTTCTGAACTCTAAAACCATAACGACCTGAAGAATGCTCAAACCAGAGGGTATCTATCTCTCGAAAATTAGAGCAGGCGACATTCTCATAGGAAAAATTTAAATCCCTGGAATATGCTGAATAGTGAAGCGCAATCCAAGTCAGTTTATCAGCTGCTTGCCACCGATGCTCTTCCAAAGCTTCATCTAACTCCGGAATCAATTGCTTTGCTCGAAAATCATAATGTTTCTTGAGGGAGGCAGTCACTAATGTTTGAAATTGCTCTTCCTCTGACTCCTCAGATGAGAAAAAGCCTATCAATTGTCTCAAGGAGTCTTCAACCGTTTCTGAGTTAAAGTTTGGTATCTCAGAGGTATAATTGAAGGCTTGTTCATAAGAAGAACGAGCACTGAATGGATCTTGTTCTTCCCATAAATTGCCCTCAACGGCATATGTAAAGAAGGCAATCGCTCGTCCAGCATCAGATGAACTAAAAACCTCAGGATTCCTTTCAATCAAATCAATGCTCGTTTCAATCGATTTTTTTGCTTTATTAAGTTGCTCCTGTACTGTTTGACTAATGTCATCTGAGGAACCTGAAATCAACTGAAGGTAAGCTAGGGCCATGCTGCTATTTAAGAGCGTTTGCTTCAATTCAGAGCTATCGCCAGTAAAGTCGGTAAACGATAAACCAATCTGTTGGATAACATCCTCGGCAGCTTCTGGCTTGTCAATGGCATAAAGGTCGTCAATCAGTCCCGAGAGTGCTTTAGTCGTATTATTCAAAGCGAAAATCTCTTGTTGCTCTTGAAGAGCTACTGCCAGTTCGTTTGCGGCCTGATCTGCTTTTTGTTGAGCCGCTTGTTCTGCCTGTTCCGCCTGAGCCACAGCCGCATCGGCATTAGCTAAGTCTTGCTTCAACTGACTCAGTAACGCCTGCTGTCCCTGAGCCGCTTGTTGGGCTTGTTTAAGTCGCTCATCTGCCTCCTGACGTTGCGAATCAAGAGTTTTCAACTGCTCCTGAGATTCCTCTAAATCTTGATTTGCCTGATCGCTTTCCGCTTGTGCAGCCTTAGCTTGTTGTTGAGCCTGCTTGCGCTGTTCATCAGCTAGCTCTTTTTGTGCTTGAATCTCGGTCAATTCATCGTTTGCTTCTTGGGCAAGCGTTTGAGCCTCTTTACGCTGTTGCTCCGCCACGCTCCATTGTTTTCCTGAAAATAGGGCTAATCCTCCCAATACAAGAGCTGAAACCAGTGCCCCTGCCAAAACTAAACCACCTCGACGAACTTTTCGTTGAGCCTCTCGGGTTGCCTCTGCCTGAATCTGCTCTGCCGCCTCTGCCGCTTCCCGCGCTGTCTTCTCCCGCGCAAGTTCAGCCTCACGTTCCCTTTCAGAAATCTCCTCCTCTCGCTGCTGAGCCCGACTAGCCGCCAGAAACTCACGATCCTCAGCACTCAGAGTAGCTTTTTTCTCAGACGCCCATGCCTCGGCCTCCGTCAGTGCCCCTCCTCGCAACAAACGAGAACCATCCGCCTTCCCAGAGACAACCCAGGTCCTAAAACTTTCCGCATAGGGCCGTAACTTCCTCAGCTCACCATCAATCCAGGTTTCATCAAAAACAGCCCTATAGATGGGGTTATAAACCCGTAACGCACTGTCCCGCTTCACCACCAAGCCCGACAACTGTAACTCTCGCTCTTCAGGCTGATTACTCGCCGCAATCTCTTCCGCCTGCCGAATTTGCCGATACAGCTCCAGCAAATATCCCGCTTTACGCTCATCATCCAGCAACCGTTGACGAATCGTCTTTAAGTGCTCCTGATGATCCTGGGTTTCCCAACTATCGATCAGCCGTGCGTTTACCAACCCATCAATAGCAACAGCTTCACTCCCTGCCGCAATCACCCCATCTGAGTCCACCACCAACTGACATAACCGCTGAGTCAAAAATGGCTGTCCCCCCGTCCATCGCAAAATCTCTTGCAAAACCGTCTCTGGCTGCTCCGTTTTCCCCTGCAGACCAGCCGCCAAGGGCAACGCTTCCTCAAACGTAAACCCCTTCAAATCAATGCTCTCACCCACATTAAAGGGCGTCCGCTTCGCATCCCCAATCAACTCCGACGGGGCAGCCACCCCCAGCAACGCAAACGTCAGTTTCTGATAAGCAGGATTCTCCGCCCGTTTGTTATAACACCCCCGAATCAGCGCAAAAAAGTCATCGGTAAACGGCAAACTAAGGGTACTATCAATCTCATCAATAAAGATAACAATTGATTCCGCCATACCTGACAGCAAAACAGTATCGATAAACTCCGCCAACCGCTCCACTGGAGCAATAAAGTCTCGCTCCTTCAGCCAGCTACGAAACGCTTGTCGCTCAAGCAACCCAAACTGACGATTCAACTGATTGATAATGCCGTCATACCATTGGCCTGGCTTATCAACCTGACTATCCTTCGCCGAAAAATCAATAATAATCCCCACCCAGCCATCTGCCTGCAGCTTAGCCAGGGTTCTCACCATCAGGCTGGTCTTCCCCATCTGCCGGGAGTTCAGCACATAGCAAAACTCCCCTGCCTTAAGGGAATCATAAAGCTCAGTATCACTTTCCCGCGTCACATAGGAGGGCACATCCTGCGGTAACGCCCCACCAACCTTATAAAACGATGCATTTATGGATGATCCACTCATACCGCCATCCTCAACCGCGAACGAAAATAAGGCCGATATAGAGGTTCATGGCGCAGCACCACCCCATTACCCTGCAGATTGACCAACCCCATGCCATTTAGCTTAAACGCCAGCATCGACTTTAGCTCCACCGGATGATCAGAAACAATCACCTGCTCAAATGCCTGAGCCAGTTCCGGGTGCTGTTGCAAATTCCACAGGTGCCGCCGCAGATGCTCACCATAGATGCCAGCATCCGTAGGCGCTTCTTTTAGCAGTTGCTCCAGAGTCAAATCCTGTTGAGCAATGTGATACAGTGCCAGCCGCACCAGATAGGGATGTCCCCCCACCATGGCCATCAAGTCATCCACATCCGCTGCAGTCCAATTCAGACCATGCTTCTCTAACAGCTCCAGCACCTGAGCCGCCGTAAATTCTGGCAGCTCCACCGCCAGACCCACATTAAACGGCGACACATTGCTTTCTAAAACAATGTAGGACTCTGTTGAGTGAGCAATAGCCAGCTTCAACTTGGCCCATGTAGCATCCACCTTGGCTTTCTCATTCCAGGATCGCAGCAGGGTTAAAAACTCCTTGGATACTGCCTCATAGGGAAACAGGCGATCCAGTTCATCCAGACCCAAAAATAAGGATGTCTCAATTTTAGAGAGAATGTGTTCTTCAAAGTAGTCAGAGCAGTTTTCCTTGGGGCCAAATAGCTCCTCATCCCAAAACTCCGTCACCTTGCGAGGAGAGAATCCTAACTTTTTACTAACCAGCGCACACAGCCGTTTCAAAAACAGGCTTGAGTCAGTAAACGTGCGCTCATCTGTTTCTAGAAGATCTAGCGTTACTGTTCGATAGCTGAGTTCATCCGCCCGGTCGCGAATCCGGGCCAACAGGGAAGTTTTACCCATCTGTCGCGGAGCCTTCACCCGTACCAGCCCACCGCGATTTTCAATTTCCTGCAGACAGCGCGTATCCCAGGGTTTTCGCCGGATATAAAACGCAGATTCCAGCGGCATAGTGCCACCCGGCAACTCCAGATCCGCCACGGGCAAAGGAGGACGCTGATGTGCGGGAGGCGTCACTTCCTGTGGTTCATCATCTTCCACTGCTGCAGGCACCTGCCCAGAGCCAATCAGCGCCAGCATATCGTCCACCAGCTTGGGTGTATCCCCAGGCGTTTGCCAGGACTTTTGTTGGATGGTCTGTAAAATGCTTCTCAACTCATAGTTAAGCGGATCATCCACCGGCAAATTGAGTCGAATCGGCAATATGGCAGGTTTTCCCTGCTGATCCCGCAGTCGTTTAGCCGTTCGTACCTCGCCCGCCACCATATCACTGGTCGCCGACTGCTCCGATAGCAGCAGCACAAAGTAATCACAGCGCTTTAGCTCCTGATCGATGCGTTCAACCCAGTTCTCACCCCAGTCAATACTTTCCGCTGCCATAAATACGGAGTGTCCTACCGCTGTCAAAGCCTGGTGCAACTCCCCCGCCAGACTTAAATCAGGTTCTGCAGTGCGATAGCTAATAAAAATCTGCCGTTTGGTCATGACATGGGAGCTAGCATTCAGGAATGGCTTGTCTAGCCATACTACAGCCCTAAATAATTAAATTACCTTCTTTAAAGAATAATTTTGGCTCGAGTTGTGAGAAACAATTCAATGATCTGGCTCCATAAACTTCGGGGAACTATGAAGCCAACTTGATGAGTCGATGATAATGGTTTTGGTGTCTGCGGTGATTAGGGTCTGCAACCATGGATTTTATGGAATTCCAGGTGGGACAGTAATGTTCTTATGATGCTTATAACTCATACATTTAATTTTTATTTGTCTTTTCCTTATGCGGTGCTATGAACTATAAAAAATATTTTTTTCTAGGGTTACTAACCGCACTGCTGTTGGGGCTGTTTAGCTTTAACGCCCAGGCCCATGACCCCCACGATGTAGTCCAGCAGGTGGAGCTGTCGCCCACTTACCAGCAGGACCGGTCTATCTATCTGCTGGTGCGGGGAAACTTTCTAAAGTCAACGGACGGTGGCACTACCTGGCAGCGACAGGTAAATGGGCTGGACCATCAAACACCGCTGATGGCCTTTTCTACGGATCCTACAGATCCTAATCGCTTATATATGAGCACCGGGGGAGATGGAATTTATCAGTCGGACAATGGTGGCGAAACCTGGCAGCCGATCAACCAGGGGTTGCCGGAACTTAATTTGAATAAGGTGGCGGTTACCGACCAGGTTTTTGTAGCTGGCCATGATGCCAACTTATATCGTCGCGAGGGCGATAGTTGGACGTTAGCGCTGGCTACTGATGGGCCGGTGGGTGCGATCGCACCCACCCCAGACAATATTCTTATCGGCGACCAGCAGGGCCAACTATCCCGATCCGCTGACTCCGGCAAAACCTGGACTCCTGTGGGCAAGGCCGATAGCGCCATCACCAGCATCAGCGCCTCAACCGCCGATACCCTTTGGGTCGGTACCGCAGAGGATGGCGTCCTACGCAGCCAGGACGGCGGCCAAACCCTCACCGCTGCAAACCAGGGACTGCCAGAAACCGCTATTCAAGACATTATTAGTCCCGATGGCGTGCAGCTCTATGCTTCCACCGCAAACCAGGGGGTGTTTTATTCAGACAATGGCGGTGACTCCTGGCAGCCTGCCGACAGCGGTCTTACCAAAACTGACCAGGCCGACAGAATGGGCTTTCCCCACTTTACCGATTTGGCCCTGTCGCCAGCGTTTGACCAGGATGGTACGGTGCTGGCTAGCGGCTTTAACGGACTGTTTAAGACCGCCGATCAGGGAGAAAGCTGGCAACAATTGGATACGCTGCCAGGAGAGATTGTTATGGCCCTGGGGGTATCGCCCGACTATGGCAATGATCAGACGCTGGTGACCGTTAGCTATGTGGGAGAAGCTTACATTAGCCGTGACGGCGGCGATAGCTGGACACCCATGGCCAAAGGGATGGAGCTACCGTTCTTTACTGATAGCTTTGAACCCATTGACCTCAATGACGATCCACGGCGCTTTCAGTCCCTGGCCTTTTCCCCTAACTACGCCAAGGACGGCACCCTGTTTGCAACCATTTTGAATAATGGTGTGCTGAACTATTCCCAGGGCAAAGGATGGAAGCTACAGCGCTTTAAAGATTGGGAACGAGCTCTGGCGCTTGCCCCATCCCCTAACTTTGATCAGGATCGTACGCTGTTTGTGGGCACTCAAAAAGGGAGAGTTTATCGTTCTGACAACGGGGGTAAGCGGTTTAAAAAGATTGGCGAGATTGAACCCCAGTTTGGTAATGAGTCTCCATTTATGGTGGTGTCTCCTGACTATGGCAATGACAAAACTGTTTTTATGACCGGTGTGGAGGGGGTGTACAAGACCACCAATGGGGGCAAGTCCTGGCAGGCAATGACGGATAAAGCGTTGCTAGAGGATGGCTTAAAGCTTAAGCTGGCAATCTCTCCTAACTATGGTGAGGATCAAACCTTGTGGTTAGGATCCACCAACGGATTATTACAGTCCCAGGATGGTGGAATGACCTGGGCTATGGTGACAGGACCCTACGGTGACACCCCCTATATTGAAGCGGTGGCGGCGTCGCCTGACTATGGCACTGATCAAACGTTGCTGGTGAGCGTGCGGGGTAAAGGGTTATTTAAGAGCGCTGACGGAGGAATGTCGTTTGTAGCGGTGGGTGATCCGGCTTTGCCCATGGCGATTGTGACTAACTTTGAGTATGGGGCGATGCCGCTGGTGTTTTCGCCCAACTATGCTAGCGATAAAACAATCTTTGGCTTTGGCTCGGTAACGGGAGAGATTTTTAAGTCGACGGATGGGGCGGAAACCTGGCAGACAATAACGTTACCCGATGCGGAGATTTTTGCAGCCTACAATAACTATGAGTATTCTGTCTGGAATCGAGTGCAGTTTTTTGCTCATGTTTATCAGAGACAGCTGATAAAGCTGGCGCTGGCGGGAATTGCCGGTGTGATTTTATACGCTGTACTCACACTGGCCTCTCGGTTCTTAAAGCTCAAGTGGCTGGGGTGGCCTTTGCGCACGGGGGCAACCCTGCTGGTGACTGGGGCTGCGATCGCAGTATTAATGTAAGGCAATTTTCCTCCCGAAATAGCCATCGTTATTGATGAAGCATTCCATGGTAAGCAGATGCGTATGGAAGGTGCTCCTAACCGATGGTGGCCTCTCGAAAATGGTTACTGAGTCTTGGTGTCGTTACGTTACTGGCCCCCATTGTCCTTGGGCTGGTGCTGGTGGGTCTACACTGGCTAGGCGTGATCAATGCCTGGGTGTTTCCCCTATTTCATGTGGGGGTATTTTGCATATTTGGTGGTGTCAGTTGTTTGATAACGGCTCAGGTG
>JBCCJR010000112.1:0-13867 GCA_039045805.1 Cyanobacteria bacterium P01_C01_bin.118 | reverse complement strand
GTTAGTAATTAAGCCAACGCTAAGATTGGAAACCTGACCCTGAGGTATGCTAAGTGCGGAATGTTTCTGAGCCAAAAACATAGCCCCGGATTTTGAGGACGTCTACGTGTTACGAACTTTAATTGCCGACTTTAAAGTAGTCTTTGAGCGAGACCCGGCTGCTCGCAATGCTTTGGAAGTCCTGTTTTGTTATCCGGGACTGCATGCGCTATCGCTATATCGTATGGCTCACATTCTCTGGAAATTAGGCTTGCCCTTTTTTCCCCGTTTTGTTTCCCATGTCGCTCGACTGATCACAGGCATCGAAATCCATCCAGGGGCCACCATCGGTCAGGGTGTATTTATTGATCATGGCATGGGAGTGGTGATTGGTGAAACGGCCATTGTCGGTGATTATTCTCTAATTTATCAAGGGGTAACACTGGGCGGCACCGGCAAAGAAGTGGGCAAACGTCACCCCACCCTGGGAACTCAGGTGGTTGTGGGTGCGGGTGCTAAGGTGCTGGGCAATATCCAAATTGGCAATAATGCTCGAGTGGGGGCTGGGTCAGTCGTTTTGAGAGATGTGCCCTCTGGCTGCACCGTTGTGGGGGTGCCGGGACGAGTGGTGCATCGCTCTAACCGACCGGGTCCCTTAGAACATGGGCAGCTACCTGACTCTGAGGCTGCCGTGATTCGTACCCTGGTGGATCGCATCGAAACGCTGGAGCGGCAAATTGCTCAGTTGCAAAAACCCTCAGTGCCGGTGGGGGTGCTTTCCGAAAGATCTCAGCCAGAGGAGCAAGATGATGGCGACTGTTGTCGCTTAAAAGATCGGGCCATTGAAGAGTTTCTAGAAGGTTGTTCTAAACGTTAATACTGTTTGGTGAGACGCTGAACCCATTAAGGATTCACTGTTTGCATAGTCCACTGGTTATTAACCCGTTCATAAACGTGTCGATCCTGGGGATTACCTCGCAGGGCCAGATGTTCTACACGGTCAGCGGTGAGTAACAGTACATAGAAACTATCCGGAGGGGTGCCCTCCAATGTTTCTGGTGGTTTGGCTTCAAAGGCGACAGCGTCATCCCTCGGTTGTCCTGGATCAGGCCAGTAAAACTGTTGGCGTGCATTGGCGGATATTGATTGCCAGGCATTTAGGCGAATATCTTCTGGGTCTTGGGTATCGACGATGGTTAGTTTCCCGGCAATTCGAAACTGTTCGCGGGTGACGGTGAAATACCAGCAGATTTCTGCCCAGGGACAATTTTGTAACTGCTGTACTTTCTCGCTGCGACCATCGGTAATCATCCGCAAGTCTGCATCAACAAATCCTCGAAAAACCAGGGTACGATTAGAAGGTTTACCCTGGTGGTTAAGGGTGGCGAGCTGCAGATATCGACAGTGGGATTTAGCCCGGTTGCGGTGTAATGCTCTAGCTAGGGCAGGTCGCCATGGGTCTAATGTCATATGTGTGAGTTTCTCAATTCTCAAATATTTGCGGCTACTAGCAATTTCCATTGCTGCACATTGGGCGTCACAATGTTAATGATTAGGGATAGACGTATGCAAGGAAACAACCCATAAGGCCATGACTGCCACTGTGTTACTCATACTGGGAATCGTTTTCCTGGTTGTTGGAGCCGATTTTTTAGTGAGGGGTGCCTCCAACTTGGCAGCGATGGCGCGGATCTCCCCTTTGGTGATTGGACTTACGGTAGTTGCCTTTGGTACCAGCGCACCGGAACTGGCTGTCAGCCTACATGCTGCGTTTAACGATCAGGCTCAACTGGCGGTTGGTAACGTTGTCGGGAGCAACATTTGCAACGTGCTGTTGATTTTGGGAGCCTCGGCTGTAGTCGCTCCGCTGGTGGTGGCGCAACAGCTAGTGCGGCTGGATGTTCCCATCATGATTGGCGTGTCAGGGTTGGTGTTTTTCTTTAGTTTGGATGGCGCGATTAACTCCTCAGATGGGGTGGTTTTATTTCTGGGGGGGGTGACCTACACTTTCTTTTTGCTCTATCAGAGTCGCCGAGAGAAAAATCCTGATGTGCAAGATGAATATGCTCAGGAGTACGGGCCTCAGGACTTTTCCTGGTCCAAGGTGGGGGTGGATGTGCTGGCATTTGCTGGTGGGATGGGTCTTTTAGTGATTGGCTCGCGTCTGTTGGTCCATGGTGCGGTTACTATTGCTGAAGCTTTGGGGATCAACCCACTGATCATTGGTTTAACCATCGTCGCCCTGGGGACATCGCTACCTGAGCTGGCGACATCAATGGTGGCTAGTTTTCGAGGAGAGCGAGACATTGCGGTGGGCAATGTTGTTGGTAGCAATATTTTTAATATTTTGGTGGTGCTTGGGGCGACTAGCGCCCTATCCCCTGGAGGGATAGTGATTGAGCCGTCGGTGCTAGCGTTTGATATTCCGGTGATGATTGGGGTGGCCATTATGTGTTTTCCCATTTGTTTTAACGACAATTTGGTGAGTCGCTGGGAAGGGCTGATGCTGTTGGTGTATTACCTGGCCTATACCATGTATCTGGTGATGAAAACCACGGACCATGACAGTACGGTTTTGTTTGGCTCAGCGCTTAAGTTTGTGATTGTGCCGTTAACAGTTTTGGGGCTAACGGTGATTACGCTGCGATCGCGATTTGGTTCCCCCCGTTCAAAACGGATGTAACCCAACCTACCCATGCATCTAATATTCTGCCAGCGCAGGGTTCAAACATTGGGCCAGGGTTAATGGGTCCACCCCTAATACCGTACGGTGGCGGTGGCCATAGAGACCTGCCTGGGCGTGCCACCACACCGCCCCCAGGGCGGCTGAAATTTTGGTATCAGGCTTACCCATGGCCCCCAGCTGCGCCATCAGTCCCCCCATCAGCCCGGTGAGCACATCGCCGCTGCCGCCCCGAGCCAGGGCCGGTGTGCTGTGGGGATTTAGCCACAGACGATTACCGGCTGCAATGGCGACTTTAGATCCCTTGAGGACGACGGTGGCTCCCGTCTTTTTAGCCGCGGCCAGGGCTCCGTCATGACCCACCGGTAATGCTGGAAATAGCCGTCTAAATTCTCCGGGATGGGGTGTAATGACGGTGGCTCCCTGACGGTCAGCGAGTTGTTTTGCCGTGGTGCCATTGAGACCGTCGGCATCCAACAGTAGGGGCGACGGTGCGGCCACAATCTCCGGCAGCCAATCCACCTGCCCTAAACCAGGACCACAGGCCACGGCGTCATATTTTTCCAGGGGTAGGGACGACGGCAGGGTGGCGATCTCTCCAGTGGCCGTTTCCTGGACTCCGATTACCAGGGCTCCAGGGAGCTGGGCCAGGATTAGCGATCGCATACTTTCCGGTACCACCAAAGTGACCATGCCGACGCCACTGGCCATGGCCCCGTGACCGGCCAGTAGCGCCGCGCCGCCATACTGTCTGGAGCCCGCAATCAGTAACAGCTGCCCTGCGATATATTTGTGGGCCACCGGAGAACGGGCCAGGGGCAAAGTGTCCAGGGCTTGAGCCGCAGTCAACCGCTGTACCTGGGGATCTCGCCCCAGCACCGCCTCGATATTAGCCTCGGGAATATCAAAATCAATTAGTTGGGGGTGCCCCACATAAGGCTGGGCCGTTTCCTGCAGACAGGCCTGTTTCCATAACCCCAGACACAGCGTGGTCTCTGCCCTGATGGCTGTACCCATCACCGCACCGCTGTCGGTGTGAATGCCGGAGGGCAGATCGATGCTCACCACCGGCAGATTGCATCGGTTGATTTGGTCTACGGCAGTGGCCACATCTCCCGTCAAGGGACGACTCAGACCAAACCCAAATAAGCCATCCAGGATGCGATCGCACTGTCCCAGGTGGGGGACAAATTCTGCCCAGGTGGGGCACCAGGGAATACCCAAGCTGCGGCAATAGTTGCCATGGTCAGTGGTCAGCGGTTTCCACCGTTCAAATGGGCTGTAGATGGCCACCCCATAGCCCCTCAAATAAAGCTCACGGGCCACCACTAGGGCATCACCGCCGTTATGGCCTGGACCCACCAAAACGCCAACGGCTTCGGCCTGGTTTTTAGAGCGAGGCCAGTGCCTTAGCCAATAGTCCAAAATCCGTCCCGCGACCTTTTCCATCAGGGCGGCCACTGGGAACCCAGCTGCAAATAGCTGGGCCTCAATAGCCTGCATCTGTGCCGCCGTGACACAGACCCTCTGGAGCATAGGGCGAGCCCCTTGTATTGTGATTGAGCTATTCATTTTCTAAAAGTAGTCGGGAGCAATCACCGATTCGTAAATGGAGTGCTAGCCTAAGAAATGGCATTTGATACGTTTGAGCAGCGATGGGAAAAGTGGTGGTAGGTCTCTCTGGAGGCGTCGATAGTTCAGTCGCTGCGGCGACTCTACACAAACAGGGGCATGATGTTATTGGCCTAACCCTATGGTTAATGAAGGGCAAGGGACAATGCTGTTCTGAAGGCATGGTGGATGCGGCCCAGCTGTGTGAAGAACTGGATATTCCATATCACGTGATCGATACCCGTGAGCTATTTGAGGAAAAAATCGTCAACTATCTAGTAGAAGGCTATAGCCAAGGCGTAACCCCCTTACCCTGTTCTCAATGCAATCGTGCGGTGAAGTTTGGGCCGATGTTAGAGTACGCTCGCCAACAGTTTGGGGCCGATAAAATCGCCACTGGTCACTATGCCAGGATTACCCACAATCCCCAAACAGGTCGCTATGAGCTGCGTCGGGCAGTTGATCGCACCAAAGATCAGTCTTATTTTCTCTATGATTTAACCCAGGAACAACTAGGGGCTACCCAGTTTCCCCTCGGGGATCAAACTAAAGTGCAGACGCGGGAGGTGGCCACTCAGCTAGGGCTACACACTGCTGATAAGCCTGAGAGCCAGGACCTGTGTTTGATTGAGCAACACGGTTCGATGCAGGCGTTTCTAGACAAATACTTAGCCCCCAAACCTGGGGACATTGTCGATACCCAGGGCCAGGTTTTAGGCCAACACACCGGGATTCACCATTACACCATTGGCCAACGTAAAGGGTTAGGGATTTCTGCTGCAAATCCTCTTTATGTTGTTGCCCTAAATGTTGCTCGTAACCAGGTGGTTGTGGGGGAACGGGATAGTGTTCATCAGCCTGACTGCATTGTTGATCGAGTGAACTGGGTGTCCATCGAGGCCCCTGATGTGCCCATTAAGGTGACGGTGCAGATTCGTTATCGCTCACCTGCGGTGGCGGCGACGGTGGTGCCCCTGGAGAATGGTTCTGTAAAGCTGGTTTTTAATGAACCTCAGTTTAGTGTGACGCCAGGTCAGGCCGCCGTATGGTACGACGATGATACTCGGGTGTTAGGTGGCGGTCTGATTCGACCGTTTGCCTAGCTGATGACCTTGGATGCGATGCTACGAAATTATGATGGATCACTATTTCCCTAAGGATCGGGTGATTTTGGCGATTAATCCATCGGCAATGCGCTACGCTGTTCCTCGGAAGGCCATTTTCCATGCCCTGATTCGTAAGAACTATGGTTGCACTCACTTGATTGTGGGTAGCGCTCATACGGGGATGGATGACTATTGCTGAGCTAGCCCGTGCGATGCAACCCTAATGCTAATGGAGTAGTCAAATAGTGAAGCGACGGGAGTTTTTGTCAGCGACAGGTGTCATTTTAGGGGGCTTGGGTCTGAGTCAATCCCAGCTTCTGGGTGGGCAGCAGGCCTTGGCGGATCCGTCCCGTCGCAAGCGGGCGCTGCTGATTGGAGTCAATCAATATCCCAGTGGGGTGCTGGGTAAAAGCCTCAAACCTTTACGCGGCTGCGTGACGGATGTGGAACTGCAGCGTCAGCTGCTGGTGCATCGATTTGGCGTCAGTCCTGACGATATTGTCACCCTGGTGGATACCCAGGCTACCCAGGCCAATATTTTGACTCAGCTGGTTAAATTGACCCAGGCGGCCAGTGATACCAATGATTTTGTGGTGGTGCACTTTAGTGGTTTGGGCGGGCAGCTGAGGCTGGGGGAAAAGTCGATTAAAACCTGGATACCTGTGGATGGTGATTTACCCACGGCCACCAATCTTATCTCTAAGGATGTGCCGGTTGCCTGGGTAAAGCAGATTCTAGGGCGGTTAAAAACAAAGCAAGTATTTACGGTGGTCGATGCTGGCTATAGCCAGCCCCCACTCCCGTTATCCGGTGGCTATCGTTCCAGGTCTCGTTGGGATGTGCCCACTGTGGATGAGATTTATTTTCCTGAGGATGTGCCGGACTTGATGGCGGTTTTAGAAAAGCGACTATCCATGTCAGAACCGACCTTTTTCCCTGGGGATCTTTTGATGGCGGCCAGAGATGGTCAACTTGTGGTGGAGCGTCAATGGAATGACTTTGGTGCGGGCTTATTTACCTATGGGTTGACTCGCTATCTGTGGGCGTCAAAGCTTCCTGCCAAGCTATCGGCTGCCATGCGGGGAGCCCAGGAGGCGATTTTGCCGCTGGTACCCAATCAAACCCCGTCCTGGACTACCCAAACCGCTGATGAACATTCAGTGTACGGGAAAGCGGATTTACCCTGTTTAGATGCGGTGGTGACCTCTACGGAAGGCCGGATGGCCACACTGTGGCTGGGGGGACTACCCGCTAATGTGGTGCAGTATAATGAGCAGCTTGGATTTTCTCCCCAGACCGATGGAACGGGGGAGGCCGTGATGCTGAGATCGCAGTCAGGGCTGTCGGCCCGGATCAAACTGCTGGAGGACAGTGCATGGTCCCCAGGGCAGCCCCTCTATGAAGTCACCCGGGTACTACCCAGGGATATTCCCCTGGTGGTTGCCCTGGATGCCAGTCTGGAAAGAATTGAGCGGGTGGATGCCACCAGTGCCCTGGCGGCGCTGCCCTATGTGGACTCAACGGCAGATAGTACCCATGCGGCTGACTGTCTGTTGGGTAAGTCTGAGTCCGAGGCAGAAGGGGATAAGGCTCCTGCTGTTAGACAGGGCTATGGGTTGTTTACCCCCACCCGTAACCTGATTGCGGGCACCATTGCCAAGCAAGATGAAGCCGTCAAAATGGCGGTCAATCGTCTTTCGCCCAAGCTGCAGACCATGCTGGCGATGAAGCTGCTGAGATTAAGCGAAAATCAAGCCTCGTCTCAGCTGGCGGTGCGACTTAATTTGCTGCTCAAGGGCGAAACGGAAAAGCTGGTGCTTCAGCAGGAAACGCGGCGAGCCTCAGGGCAGGCGTCAAAAAGTCGCTTGGCCGAAGCCGTCAGTAGTCAAAACCGCCCTGTGGAGTTTTCTAGAGGGGCTCAGGTGCGGTATCAGGCCCTCAACTTTGGTGAGGAGCCGGTGTATTTTATGGTGCTGGGGTTTGATGCCCGCGATCGCATGCTGGCATTTTTCCCCCCCAGTGATGGCCAACCCTACTCCATGGAATCGTTACAGACTGCCCTTACCCTGGCGCCGGGCACCTCATCAAATTTACCCACCAGTCAAAACACCTGGATGGTGGATGATCTGGAGGGGCGAGTGGAAACCTATCTGGTGTGCGGTACTCGACCGTTGATCCTCTGTTGGCAAGAACTCCTGGCCCTGGCAAATGCCACCAGCAATCAGCGAGTTACCCTGGGGGATAAGGCGCTGCTGCTGGTGCAGGCGTTACTCACTGATCTCAGCAGTGATGAAGACTCAGACGAGGACACTGATAGTTATGCCCTAAGTACGGCTCAATGGGCGACGGTGGGCTGTCACTACAGCATTATTTAGAACGGTATAAATTTTGAATTCTAAATTTTGAATTACCTTAGAACTCAAAGCGCAAAACTTTCTATCTCACAGCGTTTGCTTCTTCTATGTCCTGGTGGGTCAGCTCTTGATTAGAAAAGCTAAAGGCTCGAAAATGTTTGGCCTGTTCTTCAATTCGACTGGCGATGCGATCGCAAACTAAACTACACAGCTGAAAGCTCAGATCGTCAGCTACTCGATAAAAAGAGGATGTCCCCTCTGTACGGCGAGTTAGTATCCCCGCCTGCATCATCACCTTGAGGTGTTTAGAAACGTTGGCTTGACTGGTCTCAGTGACATCCACCAGTTCCTGCACGCACTTTTCTCCTCCCCCCAGCAGATTCAAAATCTTGAGTCGCATAGGCTCGCTTAGAACACTGAAATAATCGGCCACCTGCTGAACGACTTCAGCGGAGATAGGTTCCATTGCGGGACCTCCAAGACCCTAGGAGAACGGACATATCAGCCATGTCAAAACTTGATGGATATTTTAACAATATATTCATCAATAGCAATACAGTGATTTAGTTTTTCATCAAAAAAATAAAAAGGCGATCCGGTTCTCAGTGAGCAAGCTGACGACCTAAGACTATGCCCCTTTGACAGGGGGAATGGAAATTATGAAAGAAGTATGGGGTTTCACCATCAATTGAAATAGTCAGAGCTAGGATGAGAAAAATTTCAAAGCTCTGCTAAAGGGAAAACCTCCTAACAATTACGCAGAAATTAATATGTTTGGCCAATATTTAAAGTGTTTATTTCAGTAAATGTCTATAAAACATTTTTGTGAATCATTGCATTTATCAAACTGTTTTTTACTCTGGTTAAAATAATCTTTAAGCCTCGCTCAGTTCCTTCAGGTAAGAGGTGAGGAGCCAATGCTGGTTTTATAATTAAGGAATTAAGTCCTCTAAAACTCCAGTGCTAGGCTTTCTAAGCTTGTTGAGGGACAAAAGATTCTTAGCAGACTGTATTGAGAAAAGGTGGGCTTAAATAATTCTTGCTAGTTATTTTTTAGCCCTACTTCAGCGGTCAAATCAGCCTATCCTCAGGCTAAAAAAAGCGTTTAGAAAATCTCTAGATTTATCCTGGAGACATCCTGAATTCATCACAATAACATAACAACAATAGACAAGTATTCTTTGGAGCCTTGGTTAGAGGGATTCCATTTTTATTTTTTTCTCAGTCGTTAGTGGTTGATGTATCGCCCTTAATTAATATGGATATCTAGTCGCAATGACCAGCTTCTGCTCAGCTTTAAAGTGTCAAAGTATGCCGCGTTATGTTTTTGAACAAATTCGGAGGCATTTTTCTTGTTTGTTGTCAGGAGAGATATCCCAGCTGTCTGAGCAAGATTTAAGCGATCAGGACTTGCCCATAGCTGCCGCTAATATTGAAAAATTTACCCTATGGGTAACGGACCAGGGCGGTTGTTTGTTGCTGGCTCAGCCCGCAGTGGGTAATAGCTATTCGGTCTGTCTTTGTACTGAGAAAACGGAAATTGCTCGGTTTTTATCGTTGCCCTGGTTAGCCAATGGATTAAAGCCGGATTGTCAATCGATATGGAGTCGGCTTCAGCAGTTAACTGAACGGGCTAGCTCGATGGCTGCCGATCGGGGGGCGCTAGATATTCAGGGGGTGCTTACCTTAAGCCAGCAGCTCATGATGAGCCAGCAGCTCATGATGAGCCAGCAGCTCATGATGAGCCCGCAGCTCTTGTTAGAGGCCGATGATTTTAGGGGGGATGCCCCGCTGCCCTCAGCGGCGCTGTCCTCAGCGGCTATTTTGCAGCGTGTGGTGACTCGTTTACAACGGTCAGAACCTTTGCCTTCGATGATCTCGTCAACATTAAACGATGTCTGTGAATGGCTGAATCTGGATCGATTGTTTATTTATCAGGTGGCTAATCCTCCATCTCGGCAGTCCGCGGAGCCGGGGGATGAGGAGAGAGTGCCCCACATTACCTACGAAGCCCATTGTGGTGCCAGTGAGCCTCTTATTCATCGTTCTGATGCCCACTGTATTTCCCACGATGCCTGGCATCAGCGTTACGCCAAGAAGTCTCAGCGATACTATGCCATTGAAGATGTTGTTAGTCATTATCAAGAGCATCCTTGTTTAGTGACAGCGCTACAGTCAGTGGGAGTCGGGTCCCAGTTGATGGCTCCTATTTGGCTGGACGATACTCTTTGGGGCGTATTGATTGGTCACCACTGTGTTCAGACGGAGGACGAGGGAGAAAGCACTTTACGATGTTGGCAACCCTGGGAAGGTGACTTTTTAGCACAGGTGTCCGGCTATCTAGCCATTGCCGTTCGTCAGGCAGATTTACAACAGCAGCTACAGTATCAAAAACTGATTCTCAACGCTCAAGTGGAAGATCGCACCCAAAATCTTCAGGATGCCTTGATGGCTGCAGAGGCTGCAAACAAAACCAAAAGTGAGTTTTTGGCCACCATGAGCCACGAGCTGCGCACACCATTGACTTACATTATTGGGATGTCTGCAACACTGTTGCGGTGGTCTTTTGGTGATTTAAGTTCCCGTCAGCGTGATTATCTCAACACAATTCACAGCAGCGGTGAACAGCTTTTGGACATTATTAATGACATTTTAGAAGTTGCCAAAATTGAAGCGGGGCGAACGGTTCTAGAAATCAATGAGTTTTCATTGTCAAATTTGGCCCGTACGAGTCTGGAAAGCTTTCGAGAAGAAGCCCAGTCTAAGGGGGTAGATTTACGACTTAATTTACGAATGTCAGATGCAGAGGATAGGTTTAGGGCCGATCCCCGACGAATTCGTCAGATTTTAGCTAATTTACTTAGTAATGCTGTCAAATTTACCGATAGGGGAGGATGTATCAGTTTGCGGATCTGGCGCGATCCGCACAACGTGATATTTCAGGTGGAGGATACGGGGATTGGTATTCCTCAGGCTCAGCAGGCGGTTCTATTTGAGACCTTTAAGCAGTTAGAGACGGCCAGACAGCGGAAATATCCTGGAACGGGGCTGGGGCTGGCCCTTACCAAGCAGCTGGTGGAGCTGCACAATGGCTCGATTCAGGTGGTTTCCACACCGGGTAAAGGCTCTATGTTTACGGTGAGGATTCCGGCGCAACATCTGGATGGTCTCGCCAATAGCTTGCACAGTGATGAGCCAATGACGGGGCGAATTATTTTGTTGGAAGATGATGAGGGCAGCGCCAGTCTGATTTGCGATCTGTTGACCGCTGCTAATTACCAGGTGATTTGGGTGATTGAAGGGTCTCGCATCGTTCATCAGGTGGAAATTTTGCAGCCTGTGGCCATTATTCTCAATCACCATTTGGTCAGTGGAAATAGTCAATATATTGTCGATGATCTAAAGCGCTATGTGGCCACTTCGGGGATTAAGGTGATTTCCCTGATGGATGCTGAGGAACTCAGCAGCGACGATGATCCTTCCTTGGAAGGATTTGATGACTATGTCGTTAAGCCCATTCATCCCCCTACACTGCTGAATAAGATTCAGCTACTGACGACGATTTAGGGAACGGTTGAGAAATACCCCATCATGATCCCAGCGTTTGGGGAAGCCAGGTAGACTGTCTATAATATTGGCTTCGTGCTGGTATGTCAGGATGTTTGCTAGAGCAAGCTGTTTTGAGGCTGCCCTATGTTAGGTCAGGTTCTTAAGAAACGCTACCAATTAATTCGCGTGCTGGGGTCGGGAGGCTTTGGGCAAACGTATGTGGCCAGGGATTTGTCACAGCCCACCACCCCTGAGTGTGTGGTGAAGCAGCTAAAGCCCGCCAGTGCCGATGTGAAATTTCTCAAAATTGCTCGACGCCTGTTTGAGACTGAAGTGTCTACGCTGCAGCGACTGGGCACTCATAGCTGTATTCCTGCCCTACTGGACTCATTTGAGGAAAAACAGGAGTTTTATCTGGTTCAGGATCTGATTGATGGTGAGTCCCTCAGCGATGAAATTCGTCGGGCCGTTCGTCTGAGCGAGGCTGACGTAATTACGCTATTGCAGGAGACCCTGACCATTCTTAAGTTTGTCCATGACAGTCGGGTGATTCATCGGGATATTAAACCGGATAATCTGATTCGTCGAAAATCGGACGGTAAACTCTGTTTGATTGACTTTGGAGCGGTGAAGGAAATCCGTACGCAGCTGGTCAATAGTGAGTTGACCAGTCTGACGGTGGGGGTGGGTACCCAGGGCTATACCCCTAGCGAGCAGCTGGCGGGGAAACCCCGGCTTAGCAGCGATATTTTTGCGTTGGGGATGACGGCCATCCATGGGCTGACGGGGCGACCGCCGACAGATCTACCGGAAGATATGTCTTCCCTGGAGCTGTGCTGGGAGCAGTATGTCAACATTAACCCTGGCTTGCAGTATGTGCTGAAAAAAATGGTGCGCCATTATTTTTATCAGCGTTACCAGTCGGTGCCGGAGGTGCTCAATGATTTAGAACGGTTGGATGAGTTGGCTGAAAAAGCTGATGAGCTGACCATGGCGGAGACGTTTCTACCCCAGGAAACGGTCTGGCAGCCTAGCCGTAAGGAGAGTATTCGGGCGGTTGCGATCGCAACCGCCCTGGCCAGTACCCTGACCTTAGGACTTCGGCAGCTGGGTGCATTAATGCCTCTAGAACTGGTGGTGTTTGACAGTCTGGTTGCTTATCAACGGGATCTTGGTCCCGATCCTCGCATCTTGCTGGTGGGCATCAATGAACAAGATCTCAACAACCAACAAAGTGAAAGCCCTTCTGACCAGTCCATTGCCGATGCCATCGACATTATCCAGAGCCATAATCCGGCCACTATCGGTCTTGATTTGCACCGTAATATTCCTCAGGGAGAGGGGCGAGAGGCTTTGGCCAGCAGTTTAGCCGCCAACAATATTATCGGAATTACAAAATTGGGGGATTTCGAAGGAGACAATATTCCGCCGCCGCCAGAACTCAATCCTAACCAGGTAGGCTTTAATGATCTGCCCGTAGATCCGGACGATAAGATCCGCCTGAACCTCTTTTATGCCAGCCAGAGTAGTGACCCGGATGCGGAAGTCTATACCTCCTTTGGTCTGATGGTGGCCCTGCATTATCTCTATTGGCAGCATGACCTGGAGGTGTCTGAGGGGGCCAATGAAAACGAGGTGATCGCCATTGGGGATGTGGGCTTTAAGCTGATGGATGCCAACTTTGGTGGCTATCAGTCAGTGGATGCCAAAGGCTACCAAATTCCAATTACGTTTCGCTCCCCCACCCAACTAGCCGAGCGTGTCTCCCTGACTGATGTGCTCAACGATGCCGTAGATCCCGAGCTGATTACCAACAAAATTGTTCTGATTGGCACCACTGCTTACACCAGTACAGACAAGTTTTTTACGCCTTATACCCTGCGCAGTGACAGCTATCAAATGTCGGGGGTGGAGGTGCATCTGCACATGGTGAGTCAATTTCTCACGGCGGTGCTAGATGATTATCCGCTACCGTGGGCCTGGCCTGACAGTCTAGAAATTGTCTGGATCATTGTCTGGGGCAGTGGCGGCAGTCTGATCGCCTGGCAGCTGCGCCAGCGTCGGTACTTTTTGATCGCCTATGGTGTAAGTGTGGCTGCGATCTCAACCACCACCTTGGTATTCTTTTGGGCCAATGCTTGGGTGCCGGTTGTGGCTCCCCTGGTGGCCTTAACCTTGGCCAGTGGCAGTTTACTGATGTATCGACGCCACCGCTCCCGAAGATCAGGCCGATTGCGTTAGGATCAGGAAGCTGTACTCAACTTCTGAACAAAACCATGGTGGAGAAAATTCAAAAAACAGACGCAGAATGGCAGGCACAGCTCACCCCTGAACAGTATCAAGTTACCCGCAAACATGGCACTGAGCGTGCCTTTACCGGTGAATACCACGACAACAAAAAGGCCGGTATTTACAACTGCATTTGCTGTGATGCTGAACTGTTTTCCTCAGAGACCAAGTACGATTCTGGCACTGGCTGGCCCAGTTTTTGGGCGTCTAGTAAGTCTGAGAATGTTGCCACCAAGCGCGACTTTAGTATGTTTATGATTCGTACTGAAGTTCTATGCGCCGTCTGTGATGCCCAC
>JBCCJR010000111.1:0-13879 GCA_039045805.1 Cyanobacteria bacterium P01_C01_bin.118 | reverse complement strand
TTCCTGGAATCTATTTGGCTATTCGTCTTTTTGCTGTGCAATACGAAACGATGCTGGAGCGTCGTGCGGCTTCTGATGCACTTCAGGCTAGTTGGGATTTAACAGCAGGTCGGTGGTGGGAAGTTTTTTCGCGTAACTTTATCCTTGTCTTAGTGTTGATTGGCCCAATCATTTTCCTAAGCCTTGTGTTACAAGAGGGTGGCCCATTGGTTGACTTTTTGGTCAGCATCATTGGTATTGCCATTACTCCTATCGTTATGCTGGCATTCCTGCTGGTTTATAGAGGTATTAAGGGGAAAGAATTGGCTACATCATAATCATTTAAGCGCTCGCTTGATTACAGTTTGTTTCAGAACAGTTCTGGTTAAAGCTGAAGCTGACTGTATCCAGTCTATTCAGATATTGGTTAGAACTATGGCTGTTTTAAGCATCTAACAGCTTCTAGCATGGCCCGTGCTTTGTTCAAGGTTTCCTGATACTCATTTTCAGGCACTGAGTCGGCTACTAGCCCTGCTCCTGCCTGAACGCTAATACGATGACTGCCATCGTTTTTGCTTTCTACCACCATGGTACGAATGGTGATAGCACTATTGAGCTGCCCTTCAAAGTCGTAGTAGCCATAGACACCGGAGTAAGGCCCACGGCGACAGGGCTCCAGATCATTGATAATCTGCATAGCACGGATCTTAGGTGCTCCGCTGACGGTGCCTGCAGGAAAACAGGCTTTGAGTAAATCCCAGGCAGTCTTGCTAGGGGCTAGTTCTCCGATCACATTGCTGACGATATGCATCACATGGGAGTAGCGTTCGATAATCATCAGCTCGTCCACACTGACCGTACCGCTGCGACATACACGACCTAAATCATTCCGCCCCAAGTCCACTAGCATGACGTGCTCAGCAATTTCCTTGGGATCTACCATCAGCTCTTGGGCATAGGCATCATCTTCTGTTTTGGTTTTACCACGGGGGCGAGTGCCGGCAATGGGTCGAACAATGGCTGTTAAGGTGTTATCTCCCTCGTTGCGTGTAGCTTTAACCATCACCTCAGGACTGGACCCGATAATCTGCCAGTCCTGAAAATTAAAGTAGGCCATATAGGGTGAGGGATTTACTAGACGCAAGGAGCGATACAGGTCGAAGGGATTACCACTGTAGTCTGTGGTCAATCGCTGGGAAATGACAACCTGAAAGATATCGCCTGCTTTGATGTGGGCTTTGGCTGTGTCAACGCTTTGGCAAAATTCGTCTTTGCTGCGGTTGCTGGTGTAGTGGAGGGCTGTCTCTGGCTTACTGCCAGGAGGAGTCCAGGAGAGACGACTGTCCTGGCTAGCCAGGGGGAGGTTGAGTTTGTTGACTAGAGCGGTGATGCGATCGCAACTTTCCCCATATGCCTGCTCTAGATTCACATGAGGATCGCGTAAATCCGCATAGCTAAGGGCCCAGATTTTGCGCTTGACCTGATCAAAAATCAGGAGACTATCCACCTGCATCCAAAGACCATCGGGTAAATCATCATCGTTAGCTGGATAAGTGGTGACCGTTGGCTCAATCCACTTGATCAGTTCATATCCCCAAAAGCCAAACAGACCGCCAATACCAGGAGGCAATGTAGGTATCTTTACCGGCTGATATGGCTCTAAACAAGTGGCCAAAATATCAAAGGGATCGCCGGTAAAGCTCTGTTCTGTACCGTCTCGAAACCGTTGAGTAGTAATGTTGCCTCTGGCCTCTAACGTCCATAGCGGATCACATCCCAAAAGGCTGTAGCGGCCAATATTCTCTCCCCCTTCCACAGATTCCAGCAAAAAGCTGTAGGGCTGACCAGCACAGACTTTGCACCAGGCAGATACGGGAGTATCGAGATCGGCTACCCATTCCTGGTAGACCGGAACAAAATTACCCTGTTTGGCAAGATCCTTAAATGTAGCGAGGTCTGGATAAATCATTGAGCATCTAGGCGGGTGGGCGTGGCCGTATTCTACGCAGTCGAACGTTTTACTAAGCCTGTCTTATGGTTTAAACCCTTGGCAAGCTGTCTGGCAATAGACCATGAAAAAGAGGCAGCCCATGGGCTGCCTCTAAGGAATCATGAGTGATTGTTCCTAGACTAAAATAGTCGCGCAATCGTAAAACTATGCTTCGCAGGGCTGTTTCCCGCTGAACTTGATAGTTGCAGGGTTTGGATTCTCACCTATGCGACGATCTTTTTTGCCGTTGTAATCACGACCTTCATTTGCTTTCTCGGGTACGACACCATCAGCGGGATGCAGATAGATAGTCTCACCAGAGGGTAATACGCGATAGATCTTATAGTCAGTAATTCTGGGCTTAAGTTTTGTCTTAAGTTGGCGGCTGAGTGCTAAGCATTGCTCCTTACGAGCCAAATAAAGCTTGTTCTCACCTTGATTCATGATGGCCGCGCCACCAGTGGGCATCTCAAAAGGCTGCTCCTTTTTGCTGGTCCAAGTGATGACGTACTTTTCCTCACGTTCAGCAGCGGCAAGTAAACCACCCGTGCTGCCGCCAAAGATCGGAGCTTTACCAGTAATTTCTTCAGACATAGAAATATTATCTCTCAACCTTATCGTTTAAAAACTTATCACCGACAATGACGATGTTTACATTGTTTGTGAGGAAGTGTAATAGTTCTTCAGATCAGCAATTGATAGGGATTGCCCAGTGGTCTCAAACCTTTGCTATTTAGGCAGCAGAGACGTTATCCATAGCCTGAAAGCGGACTCAGATCCGTTAGGGAGGGCTAATGATGTCCCTAAGTTAGGATAAATCGATGTTCAAATGCTCCTTTATTTGAAAAGAATGCAAGCCTAATGGGACCATTGCCACCGATAATAAAAATATACTTAATATTTTGTTTGGGTCCGCCGTGAAGATAATGAAAACCCGTGCGCTGCAGACTTTGTTAGCAGATAGTTTAACCATCTTTTGGGGAGACTGGTTGGATTTGCGAGTGCGGATACCCCAAGTGGCGGCCTCGGGGTTGGTGTCTCCGTTGATTTATATCTTGGCCTTTGGTTTGGGGTTGGGGAGTTCTTTAGATCGAGTAGCGCCACCGCCTGTGGGAGAAAGCTATTTAGAATTTATTTTGCCAGGAATGGTCGCTCTATCGTCCATGGTAATCAGCTTTGGTGGAACCACGTTTTCTATCTGTGGTGAGCGGCTATTTACTAAAAATTTTGAGGAAATGCTGTTGTTTCCGATCCATCCCCTAGCGATGCATTTGGGGAAGATGCTGGCCGGTATTGTGCGGGGGGTGCTGACGGCGGGCTCCGTAATTTTGGTGGCTGTGTTGTTTACCCGCGATGTGTGGAGCTTTATCAACCCGTTGTTTTTACTACTGCTGGTGCTCAACTGTGCCGTGTTTGCTGGTTTAGGCGTTATCGTTGGGTTGAACGTTAAATCTCTAGAAAGCGTAGGTCTATTTAATAATTTCTTGATTGTGCCGATGTCGTTTTTAGGGGCGACATTTTTTGACCCGAGCACATTACCAGCAATGCTGAAGGTGATTGTTTATGCACTGCCCTTGACCTATACAACCGTTGGTTTGCGGGCAGCGGCCTATCAGTCTTGGGACCAGTTTCCCTGGTATTCGATACCAGTCCTATTGCTGGTTGCGATCGCGCTTTCCATTACTGGTGCATACCAATTTGCCCGTCAGCAAGATTAGCTTGCGATCGCATTTGGAATATTGGGTGAGATAGTCGCGATTTCCGAAGAAACCTGAGCTACAGGTACTGGTTCTTCCTTGAGAAATTTTCTGCGGTTGATGTCAAACACCACATCCTCAAACGGCTGGTCACGTAGCTGAGAAAAGATCCGATAAGTGCTGAGTATAGAGGCTGTCGGGTTATCTGTGCCGACCTGCACAAGGTTATAAAGAGTCCCGCTGGCATAGACTGCAAAGGTAACGCGAAATACCTCAAAGAAGTTGATCACCCAGCGACAATCTTCTTCGGAGTAGGCCTCATAGTAACGAATCAAGCTAGCGATACGCAGCTCTAAATGAGATTGAACATGGGGACAAAACAGAGCAATTTTGAGTAGTAAGATGACCAGCACCAGTGGGTTGCCCTGGGCAAGAAACATACTAAAAAAAGTAGATGGCTTTTCTCCATCTTCGGAGGTGAAGCCATCAATCACCCGTTTGCAGGTTCTCAAAATTAAGGCTTCTGTAATCAGCTCAGCATTATGTCGCTCGTAGAGAGCTAATAATGAATTGGGCAGTTTTTCCCTAAGGGTACTAGTAATGGGACCGTTGGGGAGAGCGTAGCACAAGTAATGTAGGAGAGCTCGCTTAAAGTTCCAATAATTGAGCTGTTCACACTGCTTGCGTAACAAGTTGGCCAGGCTCTCATAGCCAAATCGTCCTGGCTGCAGCAACAACATCTTAATTAAATTGATGGCCGCCTCTCCCAGCACCGTTGGATTATCTACGGTGGTCGCTGGAGCTTCCATCTGATGTTTGGCGGTATACATGGCCAAATCAAACCGAAACTTTGACTTGAGTTGTGAGGATAGATTGCGTGCGGCTTCGCGCTGTTCTAGAGGATTATTTAAATTGAGGTATTGGGGTGTTAATAGATAGGAGGTATAGCGCCCACTCCAATGTTCTTGCTGTTCGTAACGGGCGGCAAATAATTTTAAGTCTTGGAAGTCCTGACTTTTGATAAAGTCCTGCATCCAGCCACGCAAGCGTTTGAGGATGACTGATACTCCTGGTCGCATCAAAATGCGGCTATCAAATAGCTTAATCAGTGATTTAATTGCCTCTGGTTGGCGTTGAATACCCCAGTTATTAATCAGGATGTAGCAAACTCGTTTTAGGGTGAATAGAAATTGCTGTTCGCTATTGGCAATGACAATGGAGTAGAGGGCTATGGGAAGTTCTGATTCAGTGGATGATTCGGTGTAATCCACAAAGAGATGCTGAAATGTAGACAGTACAACATCTACAGGCTCTGTTTGGACACTGTAGAGAAAGAAGTCGTACAACACCTGTTGTGCATTCTGAATATCTGTGCGCGCCATAGTAACGGGAACTCAATCAGGAACTTAATACTGTCAGCTAAGCTTACTACCTAAAAGAATTAATGATTTTCGGATGTAATGACACCCGTGCCCCCACTGAAGAAAGGTCTCATTTGAGCTTTAAATCTCTGAGGTATAGACATAAGTCCGAAACCTGTATTGAAAAATGCAAGCATGAGCCGTAAAACTACGGAGAGGCTATATTTGCTGACGATTGAATCTTATGTCCAAAAATTACAAGAATGTCGAGTCTGTAAATCGTTAGGATAACGCTTGCATCCCAGGAACCTAGGAGATTCCATATCTTAATCCATCCTACTATTTAAGGGAAAATTCTTGTCTGCCGCTACTTAGAACGCCTGAGAGCATGGGGACGATTTATTGTCCTTGGTCTAAACGGTTACTGGGGTATTGAGGTTACTTGTGAGCTGAAAGATACGCTGGATTGCCTCAGCAACAGACTTGTCAGGGGTGGAAGCACCCGAGGTAACCCCAATGACAATGTTGCCAGTGGGTAACCAGTTTTCAGAGACGGTGATGTCGCCATGTAAGGGTTTGTGCTCAATCTGGTTGCCAGGGCCTAAGCGCTGAGGTCCATCAATGTGATACGACGGAATACCGCGTTCAATGGCGATTTCTTGTAGATGGGTGGTGTTGGATGAGTTAAATCCGCCGATGACTACCATTAGATCCATGTCCATTTCTACAAGTCCAAACATGGCATCTTGTCGTTCTTGCGTAGCGTTACAGATTGTATTGAAACTAGAGAAGTGGTCGTTTAGGGCTTGAGGACCATACTTCCTTAACATGGTGTGTTCAAAGAGTTTACCAATGTGCTCTGTTTCTCCTTTGAGCATAGTGGTTTGATTGGCAATCCCGATGGCTTTGAGGTCACGATCAGGATCAAATCCTTTGGAATAGGCTTTAGCAAACTTAGTCAAAAAATCGTTGCGACGACGAAGCCTTTCCTCTGGAGAATCGCCACTGTTAAGTATGTAATCTGCAACGTATTGTGCTTCTTCTAAATTGAGCACAACCAAGTACTTTTCAGCAAAGGATTTGGTTGCTACGGTTTCTTCATGTTTGTATTTTCCGTGGATGATTGACGTAAATGATTTTTTCTTATGCTTTTCAAGGGTGGTCCAAACTCTGGATACCCAAGGACATGTGGTGTCAATAATAGAGCAGCCACGTTCGTTGAGCAGTTGCATTTCGTCAATACTGGCACCAAAAGCAGGCAAAATAATGACATCGTTTTTCTCAACGACTGAAAAATCTTTTTTGCCGTCAACCACCTGAACGAAGTACACGTTCATAGACTCTAGACGTTTGTTGACACCAGGATTGTGAATGATTTCATTGGTAATCCAAATACGTTGACTTGGAAAATGTTGTCTAGCCTCATAGGCCATAGCGATAGCTCGCTCCACACCCCAGCAGAAGCCAAAATCCTGGGCTAATTTAATGGTGACGTCTCCCTGGGTATAGGAGTACCCTTGGTCACGAATGGTTTGGATGAGTTTACTTTGGTATTCATCATCCATTTGAGCAGCGATTTTGTCTTTTTCGCCAAAACCCTGATTACGGTAATAGTTTTCTGATTTATTGAGCTTACGGCGAAACGCTCTGGTATCCATTGGATTGTGAAAACATACAGAATATATACCTAGTCTACCGAAAAGGGGCAGCAGGGATGGGAAAGGCCTGTCATAAGAAGAGGTTAAGGCAGTTTAAGTTGGCTGTAGAGTGAGATCGCAGCTCGCCAAACCAGATATCCCTCGCGATTGAGATGGAGGCCATCGGTGGTTAAATCAGGTCTCAAATGGCCTTCACCATTCGAGAAAATCGGGTAAAGCTCTAAATAGTGCGCGTCGTATTCCTTGGCAATGTCCTCTAAGGATCTATTCATGGCTCGAATCCGCTGATTGGGTAACTCAAGCAGCAGATGGCGGCTTTCCCAAGTGGCATTCTCAGCACCGTGAGGCAAGATGGATTGGACCACCACATTGGTATCGGGATGGTAGGTCGCAAGATAATCCATGATGTCTTGGTAATTATCTAGAACTTCCCGATCGCTTTGTCCCCAGATCAAGTCATTAATGCCGATCATCAAGAAGATCGTATCTACCTCGGCAATATCTAGCAGATGCAATCGTTCTAGTAGCGTGTAGGTTTTTTCCCCAGAAATTCCTTGATTCATCCACACGCGTTGGCCGGGTAGGAGCTCGGCAGGAAACCACAGACTCAGCGAATCACCCAGCAAAATTGTGAGGTGCTCTGGATTTTTTGCTGCCATAGTGGCGATTTCTTGACCCAACAGACTAACCCATTCTTCATAGTTAAGCTGTTGACGAATGCCATCCTCTAAAGGTGTCTGAACTGCAAGAGAATCAGCTGCTACCCCTGGGGCGGTAGCTGAGGCTGCACTCGCCTGGGGGAGTACCGTCGGGTCGCCAGACTTGTCCTGCCACACCACGAGCAGCGCAATAAATAGGACCCCATTCATCATCAGTGATAGGGTGGCCCAGGCGGGAATTGTGAACGGATATTTGAGAAGCCGATTAATCACAGGATCCAAGCTAGTTTGCAAGGCGTTGGACCGATTTTAATCGGATCTGCCAAGGATGGATAGCTTTTACTGGGAGATTTTTAGCTTTGTGGACTGCCGCCCTTAGTTTATGGCCGCTCCCCTTACGTATTGCTGTCGCAACTGACTTCATAGAGCACAAGTAAATGGCCATCAAAATCACAAACTGCCTGCTCAGTAAAGGTCAGGTTAGGGGGCGTTGAAAATGAGCTGGCTTGAATGGGAGATAGTCCCAACTTTTTTAGTTTGGGCAGTACGGACGCCAGCGCGGGCACTCGAATGACGGTAGCACCGCGATAGGGAATGGATGGTGAGGGCAGGGGGATGCCTTTGACCTCCGTTAGGGCTAAGGCACGGGGCTCCTGGTCCGTACTGAGGGCTGCAAAGCGCAGTTGAGCTGCTTGGGGAAGCTGAAACACCGGATATAGATAGGAGCCTGGATCGGCTTCACCAACATAGTCGAGACGAAATCCTAAGCAATCGCGATACAGCGTTAAAGACTGTTCTAAATCAGTCACTAGCAAGCATGGCCGCTTGAGATGCAGGTTGGCTGGTTTATCCAAGGCAGTCATTGATGGCAAGGTTTAAGGGGTTTTAGACATTAAATCTAAACAACATCACGTCGCCTTCCTGGACGGTGTAGTCTTTACCTTCACTACGCAGGAGCCCCTTTTCCTTAGCTGCATTCATCGAGCCATGGTCTACCAGGTCCTGGTAAGCGATGGTTTCTGCCCGGATAAAGCCCCGCTCAAAGTCGGTGTGGATGACCCCTGCTGCCTGGGGCGCGGACATGCCGGCGATGATGGTCCAGGCTCTGGTCTCCTTGGGACCAGTGGTGAAATAGGTGCGGAGACCGAGTAAATCATAGGTGGCACGAATGAGGGATTGCAGTCCCCCTTCCTCCACGCCCAGGGCCTCTAAAAAGTCAGTGCGCTCATCGGCAGGCAGCTCTAGCAACTCTGCTTCCACCTGGGCTGAGATGGTGACCACCTGAGCATCTTCCTGGGTCGCCAGGGTTTTCACCTGTTCAACCCAGTCATTGCCTTCAGCTAATTCGTCTTCGGAAACATTGGTGGCGTAAATAATCGGTTTGCGAGTTAAGAATCCCAGGGACTTGATCAACAGTTCCTCTTCGTCTTCGAGGGCTACCGTACGAGCGGACTTGCCTTCTGACAGTACTGGTTGAATTTTTTCTAGGACAGCGAGTTCGGCTTGAGCCTCAGGATCGCGTCGGGCCTGCTTACGCACCCGCTCCATCCGGCGTTCGATCTGGTCTAGATCGGCTAACGCCAGCTCAAGGTTGATGATCTCAGCATCCCGCAGTGGGTCGATGGAGCCATCCACGTGGATAATGTCGTCATTTTCAAAACAGCGGACTACATGGACAATGGCGTCCACTTCGCGGATGTTGGCTAAAAACTGGTTGCCCAGACCCTCACCTTTGCTGGCACCTTTGACTAGTCCGGCAATATCGACAAACTCGACGCGGGCAGGGACAATGTCCGCAGATTGGGAAATTTCAGCTAGAACGTTGAGGCGGGGATCGGGCACGACGACCACACCGACATTGGGTTCAATGGTACAAAATGGAAAGTTAGCGGCCTGGGCCTTGGCATTTTCGACCAGCGCGTTAAAAAGGGTGGATTTGCCTACGTTGGGAAGCCCGACGATTCCAGCTCTGAGCATGGTCTCTAATTTTTATGAAGAAATTTCCATAGTCCAGCATAGGTCAAAGCGATAACCTTGCGCTCTGGGAAAAGCCGGAATTCTTCGGTATCCCTATGCAGATTTTTTGACGGTAGGGGTAGTGTTTTGGGCGATGTGGTTTATCCTTGATGTCAGCAAGATCAGACATTGCTTCGAAACCGGGATAAATCAATGGTTTTTAGGGTTGAATATCAAAGAAATCTGAGGTCTAGAAAAACGCGATCGCTACTAGCGTTTTCTGTGGGCCTGTTATTGGGTTTAACAGGGTGCGAACGCTTTGGTGATCGAACTCGGGACGTAATAGTTGGCGTCCAAAAACTAGGCGATGGTCAAACTCGCCTGACCAATGAAAAGACCGACGTCGAACTGACACTGCCGGATGGCTGGGTAAACGTTCAAGATCTGCGTCCTGATGCTGATTTATATGTAGCTGATCAAGATAGGACCATGTACGTATTGGTACTGTCGGACCCTAAACGGTCTGAGGTGGGTGCCTTTAGCCTGGCAGATAACTCAGATCAATATCTCAGCTTTTTGAATCGTGGATTAACTCAGGAGCAGCCCGAGGTGGCCACAACCATGACGACGCTCAACGGTCTTAATGCTTTGCAGTACGAGGTGCGTGGCCGGGTAGATAATGTGCCCATTGTTTATCTACACACAACGGTGGAAGGTAAGACCGATTACTACCAAGTGGTGGCTTGGACAACCGCTGAAAAGTACGGCACCACTAAAGGAGAATTGCAGACCGTGGTCCAAAGTTTTCAAGGGACTTAGGGACCGAAAAAAGTCATCCAAATGCCCGTTCTATGGCCTAATAGTAGTGGCGTAGTTATTTTGAGCCAGAAAAATTTCTGATAGGCAGTATGGGTATTTTCGGTCGGGAGACGTTGACACTACGTCAATTTCTATGTCGCTGGTTGATTGGGGGGGTTGCGATCGCAGCGCTGCTGGTATTTTGTTTCCCCAACGCTGCCTGGGCCAGTCTGACCGATGACAGATACGACGGTAATATTTTTGCCCTTTATGCTGGCAACGGGGCCATTGTGCCACCTCGGGTTAACCTGGCCCAGTCCCTTAAACAGCAAAAGCCCACGCTGCTATTTTTTTATGTAGACGACAGCAGCGATTGTAAAGAGTATTCCTTTGTTGTGTCTCAGCTGCAGGCTCCCTATGGTCGGGTTGCTAACTTTGTGCCGGTAATGGCAGATACGGTGCCGTTGACGGGCGAATTTACCCCTAGTGAACCTGGATATTATTTCAAAGGTTCGGTGCCGCAAACATTGGTGCTAGATGGTAGTGGTAACGTCCGTTTTGATCGGACTGGAGCCGTTAGTTACGAAGACGTTGATGATGTTTTTCGTGAGGTGTTTGATTTACTCCCCCGCAAAGCATCTGAAACCCTAAAACGGCGTCCGGTCAATGATTTGAATGTGGAGTTGGTTCCAGATTAGCGATTGTTATGAAACCGTTGATGGCGAATGGGTGAATGGTGGGCATTAGTCCAGCTTTAACGGTGTGTGCTTCTTTGGTGGAGAAGTCTGTTAATCAGGCTGCGCTATGTCGAACCTGTGAGGTGTTGGGGGTGCATAGGTTAGTGCTGCCGAACCCCGATGATTCCTGGGAGTTTCGAAAAATTTCGGCGTCAGCTCAGCAGTGGCAACAGACAGAATACTGTGCTCCAACAAATTTGCTGCAATGGTTATCTGCGCAGACAGACTGCAGTCGTGTTGCCCTGACGGTTAGGGGTGAACAGCTGTTGACGGAGTATGCGTTTTCATCTCAAACTATCTTGTTGCTGGGACGGGAGTTAACAGGCATTCCTGTTGAGATCGCAGCACTTTGTGATGTGACGTTAACGATTCCCCAGTATGGGAAAGTAGAATCTTTGAATGTACAAACAGCTGCTGCAATTGCTGTTTATGAGTACAACCGGCAATGGCGTGCGGTTAAGAACCCCGGTTTCTAGGCACGGGAAGATGGCTTAAAGAGATCCTAAATCAGAAACTGGGGTTCTCGCACGCTTAATCCACCGGGATATCGGCTGTTTCCGAGACCTCTTCCACCTCTTCATCTAGCTCGATCTCTTCGCCGTCCAGCTCCAGTTTTGGCTCGTCTGCTTCTTCTACGGGAGTGTCTGGTTCTAAAGGATTAGAACGTACCCTTCGAATAGGTAGGTTCGCCATTAATGCCGTTGTCCGCTGGTCAGACTCAAGGGAAAACTCCAGGCTGTCAAAATCAATTTCGACATAGCGTGAGACGACCTCCAAGATTTCCTGGCGCATCTTGTCTAAATGTTGGGGAGACAAATCCGAGCGGTCGTGGGCTAAAACCAATCGTAAGCGCTGCTTGGCCGTATCGCGGCTAACCGGTTCACGGGTACCAAAGAGTCGTTCGAGGAAGTCGCTAATCATAGTCGTTTCCGATAAGGCGGAGAAGCAACGGTCGCCGCCCGGCAACCGTCTGGAGTAAATCTAGTTAAATAATTGACGGAGTTTCTGAAAAAAGCTTTCCTTAGGAGCACTGAGATCCATCAGGGGGACCTTTTCACCTTGCAGGCGACGGGCAATATTAGAAACAGCAGTACCAGCCTGGGTTAACTCTTTGCCGAGAATTAACGGTTCCCCATTGTTAGTAGAGACCACCACCTGCTCATCATCGGGAATCACTCCCAAAAGCGGTACGGCCAGGATATCCTGTACATCTTTGACGGACATCATCTGTTCGGCTTCTACCATGGCTGGTTTGAGGCGATTAATAATCAGACGCATGGCTTTGATGTCATTGGCCTCTAACAGGCCGATCACCCGGTCCGCATCACGGACGGCAGAGATTTCTGGTGTAGTGACAATAATGGCTTCACGGGCGGCTGCGATCGCATTGCGAAATCCCATCTCAATCCCGGCGGGACTGTCAATTAATACAAAGTTATAGGCCTTAGTCAGAGCACGCACCAGCTTTTTCATTTGCTCTGGGGTGATAGATTCTTTGGACCGATTTTGAGCCGCGGGTAGCAGAGCTAAATTGGGCTGACGTTTATCTTTGACCAGAGCTTGATCAAGACGACAGTCCCCGGCGAGGACATCCAACGCCGTATAAACAATTCGATTTTCAAGACCCAACAGCAGGTCTAAGTTACGCAATCCGAAGTCAGCATCAATGACTACGACGCGTTTGCCTGATTTGGCTAGGGCCATCCCCAGGTTGGCAGTGCAGGTAGTTTTCCCAACGCCTCCCTTGCCGGAGGTAATGACAATAATGCGGTTCATAGCCATAGATTAGATGGGCGATTGAGAACTATGTGCGGGTCTGGAGTAGGGCAATAATCGCACGTTGTGGCAAATTTTATAGAAAATTTCTTAGATAACTTTAAAGAAGGTTCGCTGGAGCCCATACTTCACGCTCCGCTGAGGTGAATCTGGGCAAATTCAGATGCGATTGCAATACGAATTCCATCTCGGCTCACATAAGCCACTTCTGGTTCATACATAGCGGGGGGCTTTTCCGGGGCTCGAGCAACATGTCCCGCAATGCGTAGCTGAGTTGGTTGCATATGCAACGTCATAATGCGACAAGCCTCATTGCCATCTGCTCCAGCATGGGCGACTCCCCTAAGACGACCCCAAACAAAAATATCGCCTGCTGCGATCACAGACCCCCCAGGGTTAACATCGCCCAGAACAATCACTGAACCCGGATGACGAATTTCCACACCAGAACGGACAGTAACGTGTAGATAAAGGGGGGTGTCCAACGCCTTCCCCTTTTCGTCAGTGTCATTGAAGTGGTCTAACTTGACACGCTGCTCGACTGAATATCCTGATGTGGCAGCCGCTACGGCAGTTTGCCGACGCTGTGTATAAATTCGCTTCATTTGCAGCTTTGCATTCTGAAGCAGCTGGTCAATTTCCTGGAGCTGTCGACTATCCAGCAATCGATCTCGAGCAATCAGATGCACAGTGGTATTTGGCTGTAAAAAACGGTCTCCAGAACTCAACCGCAGTCTTAGCTGCTGACATAGGTCTTCCCAGTCTGCAGCGGTAAAGCTCTTTTCTTGGGCTGGGGGCAGCATCAAGAGCAGGCGACCTTGCTCACTCTTAAAGGTGATTTGCTGCCTGGAGCTGCTCTCTGGCTGGTCTATATCAAGCTCCAGGGATTCAACATCGGCCAGCCGTGTCGCATTTTGTGCATCATCTGCACCTTCTTCAAAAACGTATAGCTCCACATCCTTAGATGTCTTGAGGCGCGCTGCTAGCTGGGCGCGACTGCTGGGCGTATCTTTGTCCGTGTGGCCGTCAGCTTCTGGCTTTGGCTCCTCGATGGAGGAAGTTTCGGAGGGGCTATCGGGAGTGTTTTGATCAATTAGGTTGTCGCCTGCGCCGTTGTCCATATTGCGAGTTAGCGTAATGATTGATGTCTTGAATTACAAGCAAAATACTATCGCTCGTCACCGATGAGCGTAGACCAATATAGAACCAGACCCATTGTTTAGTAAATCTATGGTTTTAGCCATTATCCGGGTGTCTAATTATTGAGC
>JBCCJR010000110.1:0-13949 GCA_039045805.1 Cyanobacteria bacterium P01_C01_bin.118 | reverse complement strand
TAAGTCAAACAGCACCGTGGTCATATAGCGTTCAGCCCAGGCTGGATCAAAGGCCTTTTCTAAAATGCGACGAGTTTTGTCGTTTTGCTGTTGATGGGTGCAATAGTTTTGCTGACCAGCCAAAATCTCAGCCTGTTGCCATGGTGTGGGAGACGTCGTGATGGCCTGTTTGCAATGGAGCGTTAGATAGTGGAGTACCTGGTCTAAAAATCGACGATGCTCTTGGGGCCCAATGGGTTTAACAAAACAGCAATAGTCTGAAAAGATATGTCCCCAGCTGGGTAACTCACGGGGGTGGCTATAGCCATCGGTGCCCATGCCCTGGAGAGCCTGGACATAGGCCAGGGGCAAGCCCTTGGTGCTAGTGGGAGATAGATCAACCACCGCAGCACTAATCTGTCCCCGTCCACTAACAATATCGCAGCCAAACATCGGCAGTGCATAGTCCACCTGTGGAAACATGACACAGTGCAGAATGTCGAGATTAGGGCCTACCTGCGCTAATTCGAGGTGAAGTTTGCGAAACTCTGGAGTTTGATAACAGACATTTTCAATGACGAGTCGTTCACCTTCTAGACGGCTTTCGACATAGCCAAGATCCTTAGGCAAGTGGTAGGGCGATAGGGCAAGATGGCGCTGCCAGGTCGCTTCAATAATGTCAGCCAGCTCGCAAATGACTGAGTGCTGATGCTGGCGGATAGAGGACTTTACCGTAATCGACATGGATGAGCGTTGAAGTCACCTTATGAATGTATCGGACTGCACCATTAGAAAAACGGTATTGTCACAGTTTGGGGCATAAACCTTACCAACGTTTAAACTGGTGCCATTCTTTACAGAAGTACGGTTAGACGTGAGTAAGCTTATATCCCAAGTTTACAGTAGCGCTTAGATGTCATGCAGGGGTGATAGAGGATATTCCAATTCGTCCCGTATTCCTAAGGCCTTATTCCTGATGTTTTAGTTTTTTTTGGAAAATGTGGTTACTCACTTGTTGCCCCACTCCTCATATCACACACACTTTTCTACGCTATGGTGGCTACACAGCTTAAATCTCGCAAAGTTTTGGGGCTTAATCAACGTCAGTACGAAGGACTCAAAACGGCGCTAAAACTTAACCTCAGACGACAGCTTTTGATTGCCGTTTGCGATAGCGATAGCTTGCAGACCCAACTGGTGGAACGATTACAGTTGGATTTGTCAGCTGCGGAGAGCATTGATGATTTTGGCTCAGTGGAGCTGACCAAGCTGACGTTTGATCCCAGACAGCCTGATTTAGTGGTGCAGCTGGTCCACTGGCTAAAACAAGCACCTAAACCCACTCCTCACCTCCAAGTGGTGGGTTTAGATGCCATGACGCATCAACCGATGCGATCGCAAAATCATTTCTTACGGTCCCTGGAAAGTATCCAATCCCTGCTGCCCCACATCGACAGCAGTCTGGTGCTGTGGCTCTCCTGGCCCTGGTATCGCACCTTAAAACAGGCAGCTCCCGAATTTTGGCAATGGCGCAGTGGTGTTTTCACCTTTGTGGGCAAATCGGTGACTGAGGTCCCCAATGTACCCAAACCAGATCGGCCAGAGGGGCTATATGGAGATGCCTCCCCCCAACAGAGTGCCGATATCTGGCAAATCCTCAGCGAAGATTTGGCTCAGTTGGAGCAACCAGCTACGCCAGCAACCACGGATATAGCCGCCGCTGCTGTAAATCCAGCCCCAGCTAGTGCGCCAGCTGAGGAATCAGTGGCTGAGGAGTCAGTGGCTGAGGAATCAGAGCCCGCGGAACCGGTGGTCGCGGAACCGACGGTTGCGGAATCGGCGGTTGCGGCATCAGAGCCCATGGAACCGATGGAACCGGTGACCGCCGATGCTCCGGCCACGGTCGCAACCCCAGAGACGACTGCAACCGAGCCGACTAACGCCGAAACGATCAGCCAGCCTCTGGATATCACCACCGTAGAGAACCCGCTGGAGACCCTGGCCCAATTGGCCGATCAGGGATCACAACCGGCGGAGCTGATACAGGGCTATCGCACCTTGGGCAATCACTATCGCGATCGCATCGAAGCTGGAGAACTTACCCCTGAGCTACTAGCCACGGCCATTGCCACATTTAAACTTTATTTACGCTGGCTGCCAGAGGATGACGAGCAGCGGGCAGCGGGGTTAAATGACCTGGGTACCTTGTATTGGCTCAATGCCCAACATCAGCAAGAGCGAGAGGCCCTGATTGCCGGCATGCACAGCAGCGCTGAATTGTATAAAACCGGCTTGACCTGTCTCAACACCGACGGAGAAACCACCAGTCGTTTGTATGGCAATCTGGGGGCTGTGTACAGTGCGTTAGCCAACTACGCTGACCCGGTAACCTATCTTAAGGAAGCCATTACCGCCTATCGTCAGGCGCTGCCCTTCTCCTCCGCCAAGGATCAGCCCGAAGAGTATGGCACCCTGCAAAACAGTTTGGGCTCTGTCTACTGGAAACTGGCCTATTACGAACAGCCCAAGCCCCATTTACATCGGGCTATTGCTGCCTATAACGAGGCCCTGAACTGTCACCACCCTGACTCCTCTCCCCTGGACTATGCAGCCGTGCAAAACAATCTGGGCATTGCCTATTGGAGTCTGTCGCGCCATGAACGGCCCATCTTTTTGCTCAAACATGCGATCGCGGCTTACCGCGATGCCCTTAACTATCGCACCCCCAGCACGGATTCAGTCGCCTGTGCCAGCACTTACAACAACCTGGGCACCGCCTTTTGGGAATTAGCCAATCACCCCAACGCCCCTGCCGATCCTGAGGGCCGGTATAAGCAAAACGCTGTCATTGCCTATGAAGCGGCCCTCAAAGCCTCCGAGCTGTCCCCAGCCCCCAGCCTGGATGTGGTCTCCATTCGGCACTGTTTGGGAAGCATCTATGACAAACTGGCCCGAACGGCAGCCAGTCCAGCGGTGGCCGGAAACCTGGAGCGAGCTCTAGTGCATTACGTCGCTGCCCTTAAAGTCACGCCCAAAACCTCGGCCACCTACGAACCCATGTTTAAGGCCCTGGTCCGCAATGTATCTACCCACTATGAAATGCTGGGTCTGGAAGGACAGCAAGACGCCTTGAACAAAGTCCCGGCAGAGCTGCTGCCCGAGGTGATGTTGAAACTATAGGGATGATGGCAATCATTTTGTACTGCTGGCTAACTCCGGCGCTGACCGAGCTAATACGGTCTGGAGCTCTTTACTGAGATCGTTATCGCTGCGATGGGCTTCCCAGGTGCCTGTGCGTCTGGCACTTAGTCGCCATTGACCGCTGATGTGGTTGCCATCTTCCGACAAGGTGCCTGTGTACTGAATCGTGTAGCCAGGGTTGTTGAAATACTTTTTGCTAAAACTCACATTTCTCCCGGTAACCTGACCCTGGACCTGGGCTTCCCCTAGGGGGCCATCGTCAATAATCCTCCCACTGAGGCTGTTGCGCGCTTGGACAAACGTGGCTTCAAAACGGGTGGGATCACTATTTTGCCAGTAGGATCCTAGCCAGGGACCAGTTAGTTCAGCCATTGCGTCTGTCCTCGTGGAAAACAATATCTTTGATTTTGATGCAACTCTCTAGATTTGGCAGAAATCTAGGAATAATGAATTCGGAATTTAGAGTTCGGATGTCGGAAAGGTTAGAGTTCCGATATCCGAACTCTAAATTCCTGTTTTTTGCTGTTACCCGAGACACCCTTGGTGAGTATCTCCAGGTAAAAATTGAAGAAATTCTCAATTTTGGTAGATAAGGGCTAATGTTCAGCTTCACTAGGCTTGGGTTAACCGCTTTCCTCTGGCTATCTGCACTATGGCGCTATTTCTTATTTTTGCTCTGGTAGTTGCGTTTTTTGCGATCGCATTTGCCCTCCAAAATCCTCAATTGGTCACCATCAATTTCTTTATTTGGGAACTGCAGCGTCAGCATCTCGCCACCGTTTTGCTAATTACCCTGGCTATCGGCTTTCTACTGGGACTGTGCGTTACCATCCCCGCTTTTCTCAAACGAGAATGGCGAATTTCACGAGGTAAACGTCAGACATCCAGCCTTGAAGATCAGCTAATGGCCAAACAGCAAGAAGCCGACAGCCAGGCCAACAAGGCCGCTACCCTGCGTCAGAGCTACCAAAATCTGTTGCAGTCCCTGGACCTGCTGGACAACACCACCGGACTGGTGAGCGATGCCGCCGTGACGCGGATTACCCGTGCTCTACTCAACCAAATGCAGCTGCAAAATGGACAGGTGCAAGCCATTGGTCTCTTACTGATCGAACCTGAACCACAGCAGCCCAGCAATCTCAAACAGGACCAGGATCTGTGGTCAGCCATCGCTCATGTATTACAGCAAAACCTGACCGTAGACTCCTGGCTCTTTAGCGACAACCAGGGAAAATTTACCTGTAGCCTCACCGGTTTGGATGTCAAAGCCGTTACCAAATATGCCGAAACCCTGAAGCTAGCCCTGACCGATCAGCCCTTAAGCCTAAAAAGCGGTACCAAAACCACCATCGATGTTCACATTGGCGGAGCCGTCACCGATACCGAACATCCCACCGAAAGCGAACAGCTACTAATCACCAAAGCAGAAGACGCCCTCAGCCAAGCTAAAAAACGGGGACGCAATCGTCAACGTGTGATCTGGGTAACTGATTAGATGATATTTTTTAAGTCACGAAATCTAAATTTATTTAAAGTTTTTTCCCATTGCTTGACTCCTTGAGAATATTCGTAATTCCTTGCCCTTTAGGGTTTATGAGTATTTTTACTCAATAGTAGATTTATTGAGTCAGACGTATTCCTTGACACAGACTTCTTGAGCCCAGGGCCGTTGGTGCCTAAGATAAAACTAACGCCTGAGTTTAAGAAAGTCTAAAGAAGCAGGAGATACGTCCATGGCAGAGCGCCCAATTATCCTTGGTATTGTCGGAGACAGTGCCGCTGGTAAGACCACCCTAACCCGCGGGATCGCCCAGGTACTCGGTGAGCATGATGTGACGACCATCTGCACCGATGACTACCATCGTTACGACCGTCAGCAGCGTAAGGAGATGGGGATTTCAGCCCTGCATCCTGATTGCAACTACGTTGACATTATTGAGCAGCACTTGGAGCTACTGCGCCAGGGTGAGCCGATCCTCAAGCCTATCTACAACCACACCTCCGGTGAGTTTGATCCTCCGGAGTACATCGAGCCCAAGAAATTCGTCATTGTAGAGGGTCTGCTGGGCTACTCCAGTCAGCGCGCTCGCAATGCTTACGATGTCAAAGTTTATCTGGCTCCCCCTGAGGATCTGCGCACCAAGTGGAAGATCAAGCGTGACACTCGCAAACGTGGCTACGACGAGGCAGCAGTAATGGCCGCCCTCGCTGCCCGTGAGCCTGATTCTGAAGCCTTTATTCGTCCCCAGCGTAAGTGGGCCGATGTAATCGTCACCTTTTATCCTCCCGAGAATCCTGCAGAAGCCGCTAACGATCTGCTGCTCAATGTAAATCTGGTGTTGCGTCCTACCATTCCCCACCCTGACTTCACCGATATTCTAGACAGCGACCTAGGTCAGGCAATCCGTCTGGGGCTAGAGCGCGATATGGGTAAGCCTGTAGATGTTCTGGGTATTGATGGTCATGCCACCCCAGAGCAGGTGCAACAGCTAGAGCGTCTGCTTTGCAGCGATGTTCCTTATCTGGGACAGTTCTGCAGTCTGGAAGGCAACCAGGAAGTCGGTAAGATTGTTGGCACCACTGGTGAGACGCTACAGAGCTATCCCCTAGCGTTAACTCAGTTGTTGATCACTTACCACATGCTGGTGGCCATGGGGTCCGCAGGCAAAGTGAAGGTTGCGGCCTAAGAAGTCTGCCAAAACTCAGATTTTGGGTTTAGACATGGGCCGATGGCCTCTTCACTTTTGACGAATACTTCAACCAAAAACCGCTCTCTCTGACTAGTCAGAGAGAGCGGTTTAGCTATGGGACTTGCATGCTTACCGACATTCTGGGAAGCCGCTATACTGCTGGCATCTCCTGGGGTCTTCACCATGTTTGGTTTTTCTAAGCTATCGCCCACACATACATTTAAAACCTATGACCAGTGGCGTCATCGATTTATGCAACGGCGACTGCGGCTGGGGATGTTGTTTGGCCTTTTGTACTTTGTTACTTTTTTGCCGCTGGACACTCTCAAGTATATTGCCAATCGCGATCCCTTCGATTTGTGGTGGATCATCACAAATCTGATACGCATGGCCATCTTGTTGTTTTGTTTAAGATTACTGCGTAAAAAAGCGTATCGCCCCCGGCGGATCATGGGTGTTTTTTTGCTAGCGTCGTGGTCCATCAGTCTGTTGCATAGATTCCATGAAACTTATGTAGGGCTGGCCAGTAACACCCCCATTGCAGAGCCCGATCTGTTTAGCTGGGCGCTCTCGTTTATTACTCAAGCCACCCTGGTTCCGGTGGGCTGGCCGCTCCATTTGATGTCACAGCTGGGGGTGATTATTTATTACTTTGTGATAAATCCGCTGTTGGGTCTGCAGGTGGTTACCCCTGGTTTACCTGCAGCCAGTTTGTTGCTCAACACATTTTGGATTTGTTGCATTTGTAACTGTTCTGTTTATTTTTACGAGAAACTCTCTAGAGAGAACTTTGAGGCTAATCAACAATTGCTGGAAGCCCAAGAGAAATCAGAACGGCTGTTGTTAAATATTTTGCCCCGTCCGATTGCAGAGCAGCTAAAACAAAGTCCCGATATTATTGCTGAGAATTTTGCTGAGGTAACGGTATTGTTTGCCGATATCGTCAACTTTACCCAAATGACAAAAACCCGGTCAGCGGCGAATGTTGTTGATTTCTTAAATCAGGTATTCTCTCGATTTGATCGGTTAGCGGAGAACTATGGCTTAGAAAAAATCAAAACCATTGGCGATGCCTACATGGTAGCGGCGGGGCTGCCGCAACCCCAGGAGAACCACGTAGCCGCAGTGGCCGCAATGGCCGTAGATATGCAGAAAACACTAGCGGAGTTTAATGCCGAGACCGGCCAGGATATTGCTCTACGCATTGGCATTCATACAGGACCGGTGGTTGCGGGGGTAATTGGCTTGAAAAAGTTTGCCTACGATCTCTGGGGCGATACGGTCAACACAGCCAGCCGGATGGAGTCCCATGGGGTGCCCAATGGTATTCAAATTAGCGAGGCCACATATCAGCGATTAAAGGCCAGTGGTGGGCGCTATGAGTTTCAACCACGGGGACCGATTGTAATTAAGGGTAAAGGAGCGATGGTGACCTATTTAATGGAGCCCTCCGGGGTAGATGCAAAATGAATTTGCTAGACTTTACTATATTGTGCGACCCTTGCAGGAACTCATTGTTGGAGCACTCCACTAGTGACACAAGCTGTACCTCGTGTATCTCAGCTCATGACCATGGAAACCTATCTTGCCTATGACGATGGCACAGATACCCGTTACGAGTTGGAAAATGGAGTACTTGTGGAAATGCCGACTGAGAGTACTATCAATGCTCTGATTGCTAGATTTCTATTATTTGAGCTTGCAAAGTACTTCCCAATTCAACTTATTGCTTCCAAGGATACTGAAATTGAAGTAAGTGGCAGCCGTGCAACCTGCCGTTTACCTGATCTGCTCGTCCATTCAGAAGAATCCTACGCTGCTGTAAGGGATTCGAGACAATCGATTTTACGCCATGGGATGCCTGCACCAAGTTTGGTTGTTGAAGTAGTATCGCCAGGTAAAACAAATCGGGATAGGGACTATCGCTATAAACGTACTGAGTATGCAGCACGAGGAGTGTCCGAGTATTGGATTATCGATCCAGATGAACAGCGCATTACCGTTTGTCTTTGGGTGGATGGCCAGTATGAAGATTCGGTTTATAAGGACGATCTTCCTCTAAAATCCAGCATCATTCCAGATTTTACCCTCAGTACTGCTCAGATATTGGCCTTTGGCCAAGTCCAGTGATCAACGATCGCAAATTTATTTTTTAGCCATTGCAACATAATTTGTCTCCGGCCTTGATCTGTAACAATTAGGGTCTGTTATGGATCGCAAAGGAATTAATCATGGCTGACAATCGTAAAAGCCGCGTCGTTACCCAGGGGGTACAGCGCTCTCCCAACCGCGCCATGCTCCGAGCTGTGGGCTTTGGTGATGATGACTTTAATAAGCCCATCGTTGGCCTGGCCAATGGCTATAGCACCATTACCCCCTGCAATATGGGGATTAATACTCTGGCTTTGCGAGGCGAAGCGGCCCTGCGCGATGCAGGCGCGATGCCCCAAATATTTGGCACCATTACCATCAGCGATGGCATCTCCATGGGTACTGAGGGGATGAAGTATTCTCTGGTGTCTCGGGATGTGATTGCAGACTCCATCGAGACGGCCTGTACTGGTCAGAGTATGGATGGGGTGCTGGCTATCGGCGGCTGTGATAAGAATATGCCGGGAGCGATAATTGCGATCGCACGCATGAACATCCCCGCTGTCTTTGTCTATGGTGGCACCATCAAACCCGGCCATCTAGACGGCGAAGACCTCACCGTAGTCAGCGCCTTTGAAGCCGTCGGTCAGTTTAGTGCAGGCAAAATCGACGAAGAACGTCTGATGGCCGTCGAGAAAAACGCCTGTCCCGGTGCCGGGTCCTGCGGCGGCATGTTTACGGCCAATACCATGTCCTCTGCCATTGAAGCCATGGGGCTGAGTCTGCCTTACTCCTCTACGATGGCAGCCGAAGATGCAGAAAAAGCAGACAGTACAGAAAAGTCCGCATTTGTTCTGGTAGACGCCATCCGCAATCAGATTTTGCCTAGCCAGATTCTCACCCGCAAAGCCTTTGAAAATGCTATCTCCGTGATTATGGCAGTGGGGGGCTCCACCAACTCGGTACTGCACCTGTTGGCCATTGCCCACACTATCGGTGTGGAACTAACCATCGATGACTTTGAGATGATCCGTAACCGGGTGCCCGTTTTCTGTGACCTGAAGCCGTCGGGACGCTATGTGGCCACTGATTTGCACAAAGCAGGCGGCATTCCCCTGGTGATGAAGATGTTGCTGAAGCAAGGGTTGCTCCATGGAGATGCCCTCACTGTAAGCGGTCAAACCCTCGAAGAAGCCTTGGCGGATGTGCCTGATACCCCCAGTCCGGAGCAAGATGTGATTCGTCCTTTTGATCAGCCCATGTATAAACAAGGACACCTGGGAATTCTTAAAGGAAATCTAGCGACTGAAGGTTCTGTTGCCAAGCTGACGGGGATTAAAAATCGGACTATTACTGGCCCTGCAAGGGTTTTTGAATCTGAGGAAGATTGTTTAGATGCGATCTTAGCTAAGAAGATTAAGGCGGGGGATGTAATTGTTGTTCGCTATGAGGGGCCAAAGGGTGGTCCCGGTATGCGAGAGATGTTGGCTCCTACCTCGGCGATTATTGGTGCTGGGTTAGGAGACTCTGTTGGGTTGATTACGGATGGGCGTTTTTCTGGTGGTACTTACGGTATGGTGGTGGGGCATGTGGCTCCTGAGGCCTATGTGGGTGGCACTATTGGTCTGGTGAAAGAGGGCGACTTGATTACGATTGATGCGGATCAGTTGTTGTTGCAATTAAATGTGTCGGATGAGGAGCTAGCGAAGCGGCGAGAGAGTTGGAGCGCTCCGGAGCCTCGGTATAAGCGGGGTGTGTTGGCGAAGTATGCGACGTTGGTGTCGTCGAGTAGTCAGGGAGCGGTGACAGATAAGGATTTATTCTAGTCTCCAAAGCCTGGTTCGAAACCTTAATAAGGGTATTTGTGATAGCATCTCTAATCTACTCAATTTTTATTGATTAGTTAGAGATGCTATCTACGTATGGACAAACATATGTATCGTTCAACCTTGCTATTCCCAGATCAGTAAACTGAACTTTAAAGAATGTCAGACCTAACACCCATCGAAAAAATAAAATTAGAGAAATTGCTCGATATGGGCAGTGGCTACGTGCTCAGTTTTACAAATGCAACCTTTCAGGAATTTATCTTAGATACTCTACAAATCGATATATATGATGAAAAGTATGACTATCGGAGTGGTTCCAAGGCAAATAGATTAAGAGGATTTTGGAAGAAAGAAAGTAACCGTACAGTAGGACTGCTGTTAGAGCACTTACTAGATTATTGGAGAGAATTACAAAAAGATATTGAGCCAGCAGAAGAAGCACTATTCAATGAATGCAAAAGAATTACGAACAGATTAAAAGGTAATTTGCCACAAGATAATGCTAAAAAATCTTCTAAAAATGACGATTTTCTTAGACAGCAAAGTGAGTTCCTAGGTGATTTTGATTCACTTGCTAGTTTAAGGATTAAAGAGGAAAAACAAAAGCGAGGTTATCTTTTAGAGAAGCTCTTGAATCAAGTTTTCTGTCTTTATGACATTGAAACTCAAGGAAGCTTTAAGAGAAATGATGGTGGTGAGCAAATAGATGGTGCGTTCAAATTTGATGGTTGGTACTATTTAGTTGAGTGTAAATGGACGCAAAAGCTTACAGATATACGACAACTCGATAGCCTCTATGGGAAAATTAGTCGCTCTGGCAAACAAACGCTAGGATTATTTCTATCTATCAATGGTTGGTCTGAACATGTGCGTCCATTGATGAAACAAGACCCCAATAAATCCATTATTCTCATGGATGGTTTCGATTTGAGATGCGTGCTTGATGATACAAATGGTGTGAATTTACAAGATCTACTTTCTAAGAAAATTGAGTGTCTAAATCTTGAAGGCGAACCTTACTATAGTGTTCAACGTTTGTTAAGTTCATAGCTGTATAAGTAAGCCAGATAGAGTGAGCAGTGCCCATCGACACTTTTTCAAGCCTTCTAAACGAACTCCTCAAACCAATTCTCTAGCTTAAGAGTTGTAAAAGCCTGATAATCAGAGATATTAAGCGTTACCAAAACTAGGTTGTTAACACTTGAGAACGCAGCAATTTGTCCATCCATTATCATTCGCCATAAAATCTGGTGGCGCTATCATGGACATAGCTAACCCTTTGCCTTATGACATTAACTCTTGACCTACCCGCAGATTTAGAGCAATACCTCATCCAGGAAGCCCAGCAGCAAGGGCTTTCAGTTGAGACAGTTACATTACAACTACTAACTAGTTCAATCATATTGAAACAGCGGCAAGTTGATACAGTTAATCTACTTCAATCCTGGATTGATGATGACGACACAGAAGACCAGCAAGAAACTGGGCAATATCTATTTCAATCATTAGACGCAGATCGGTTAGCAAATCGCCCGCTCTTTCCAACAGAACTGCAGGGAATTACATGGTGACTCAAGTCATTCTTCTAGATGCAGGTCCCATTGGACTGATTACTAATCCTAAAGTATCGCCTCAAGGAATTGCCTGTAATCAATGGCTCCAAGCTCAAGCCAAAGCAGATAGACGCATCATCATTCCAGAAATTGCTGACTATGAGGTTCGTCGGGAACTACTGAGAGCTAAGAAAACTAAGGGATTAGCTCGTTTAGATGGATTGACACAACTACTCGAATATTTGCCATTGACCACAGAAACCATGCGCCAAGCCGCGCAACTATGGGCTCAGGCTCGTCAACAAGGACAGCCCACAGCAGGCGATAACACAATCGATGGTGATATGATTCTAGTGGCTCAGGCTATGTCCGTTGGTATTTCAAATGTAGTAATAGCCACAACAAATATTGGCCACCTATCAAGATTTATAGCCGCTGATCTCTGGCAAAATCTTTCTTAAGGCCACGCTTCTAAAGAGCTATCAGTTCGGCTTGCATAAATATCTGCAACAATTTCCTCAGCAGAGCGCTTATCTTCCCAAGTGCCAAATGTAGCGAGTAGTGCATCCGCTTGATTGAGCTGTACAGGACTAGTTTGCAGCTGCTGTAACTCAGTCCGTAAGACTCGTCGGACAATTGTCTGAATAAGATTTTCCAAATCACTAAGACTTAGAAAACTAAGCAAATAACCAGAAGTTCTATCCACAATGACTTCAAGCTTACGATATCTGCTCCTATTCTACTGCAGTGTTCAAAGTGCACCTCCATTCATGTAAGCGCCTGGTCTTAAACGATAAGGATTTGGTGAACCTTATCGTTAATGTTGGAAATAGTGCAAGGGTGGGTTGTGTTGTTCAGTGAATAGTGAGCTTTTAGCCAGGCAGTCAACTCCAAATCACGACTATGAATCATCGCTTTGCTCTACGCCTAGTCACCAGTCTGACCGTTTGGTTGCTGACCCTATCCTGTATCGGCATTGTCCTGTGGGTCATTGATGAATTTCTAGGTTGGGACATCCTACCCGATGCCTTAACTCTAGTGGTGCAGGCCCTGCTAGTGGCCGGAGGCATTATTGCGGCAGTATTGGTGGTAATGAATGTGGTACTGAGCTTAGCGCTGCTGGCAGAAGCTAATGCCAGTCGTGCCCAGCTGCCGGACTATGCGATTTCCAGGCGATTTACCCGACGAACGCGCCGGACAATTCTGGCTAGCTGTCTGGCGGTTGCCCTATTACTAGGAGGGCTGCAGGTCATTAACCAGGTGCGCCTACAAGCGTCTACTCGCGCAGATAAGGTGGAATTTAATCAAATCCAGGATGATATGGATGTCTCAATGCAACAGGTTGTTGAGTTGTTCTCTCCAGACCTGTTAGAGGGATTGGCCACCAATACCCTGGAAGAAAAGGGCCAGCTAGGAAATCTCAATAAGCTGTTGCAGTCTATTCCATCGTCATTTGCCCATAGTCCTACAGTGTCTATTCTGGTGCCAACGACCGAAGCGCCCTTCAAATATGCTCGTATTCAAGAGGGCACTATTATTGCCGACAAACAAATCAACCTAAAGCTAACGCCAAAGTTGTATACGGCTTTTCCATCCCAGGCTGAAACCCAATTGATCGAACAACTGTTGGCCGGGCAATATAGTCAATTACAGTCTGAAGTTGAGGGTAACTTTATTCGTACCGATGTGCCTAGCTCGTGGGGAGTTTTGAAATATAAGGGTGAGGTAGTTGCGATCGCATATCTCGCCTCACCCCAGCGTGACAACTTTTATCCAAACACATTTCATCATGACGGCCCAGCGAACCTAATCACAAATCAACCGTCATAACAGATTAGAATTTGCCATCTAAAGCCTCAACACATCGCTCGCAAATGGTTTCATGCTCTGCCGACTCTCCCACATGGGTGGAATCGTTCCAGCAGCAATGTTTCTATCCCTCACAGGCTAAATAGATCAGAATACCCAACAAACGTTCTAGTGGTTCTAGACTGTAGGCTTCTAAATCAATGGTCAAATCAGTCTCCTGAAGCTTGAGAAATTTCCACAGTTCACCGTTAGTAACACAGCCATAGATTGTTTTTTCCGGCTGCTGATTAAAAACTTGTGCAGCTACCATTTCAGCTGCACACTGGCCCAAACCGGCATTCAGATTTTCTGGTTTGGCCTCCACCATCATTACTACAGGAGATTCCAGTACTAGTAATCTGGGGGATCGGGCAATTAAAAAATCTACATAGCCCACCAGGTCTCGCTCTGAATCAACATTAAACTCCTTGCCTGAGAACACACTAACTTTGGTATTGGCCAGTCGTCGTACTGCCGTCAAAATTGGGTTGATAATCCATTCACTTCGTGCTTTCTCATTGCCCTGAGCCAGGGCTAAAGGAAGACCATCTGCCAGTGTTGCGCTTAGTAGGGTATCAGGCGAGACAGTAGGTAGCTTTGGCAAGAAGTGAATGGCCTCATAAACATTGAGGCCAAACTCTTGCTGTACTTTCTGTAAGCTAAATTTGCTATACGGCATCTGCAATCAAGCTAACCGGGCTATACGTTGATCATAGCTCAGGTTAGAATTTGCCATCCAACGCATCTACACACCGCTT